>JAGRMK010000204.1:8750-10486 GCA_020441345.1 Paracoccaceae bacterium | reverse complement strand
CCGGATCGAGGGCGAGATCCAGCAAATGCCCGCAGACTATCCTGTCACGGAGCTCTGGCGGGTGCTCGAAGGACAGAGGCCGGGGCGGCGCGACGCGGCGCAGATCACGCTGTTCGACGGCGTGGGCTTCGCGGTCGAGGATTTCAGCGCATTGAACTGGCTGTTCGGCCATGTCGAAGCGGGCGGCGCGATGCTGGATCTGATCGCCGATCCCGACGACCCGCGCGATCTCTATGGCATGTTGATGCGCGCGCGCCCCTGACCCTTGCGCACCCGTCTGCGCACCCGTCGCAAGGGCTTTGGCGGCGTGACAGGGCGTGCTAGCCTTGCCGTGCCGCCTGCCGTTTTGGCCAGGAGGGCGCGAAACGGGGGAGCCGATGCGCGCAGGAAGACTCGGCCTGGTATTGGGCCTGTTCATGGGCGTGTTGGCCACGCCGGCTGCGGCGCAAAGCGTGCCGGAAACCGATTGCGACCGGCAGGCCGGGCTGTGGTTGATGCCCCGCGCCGAGGGTATGGCGCAGGCTTACGCGATTGCCGACCCCGGCGCCGCTGTCGCAGCCTGCGAGACTGCGGTTGCCGATTACCCGCAAGAGCCCTTCTTCGCGGTCCTGTTGGCCCGGGCGATGGTCGCGGCGCAACCGGACGATGCACGGGCGCTGGCTGTTCTTGACGATACTTCGCAGCACTTCCCGGCCCTTTTCGCGGGGCAGTTGGCGCAGTTGTATGAACAGGGGCTGGCCGGTCTGCCCACCAGCGACCGTTTGGCAGGCGAATTGTTCTTTGCCGCCTGCGAGCACGCCCCCGACCCCTTTGCCCGCCCCGGCTGCGCCGGTCTGGCGGTGATGATGATCGAGGGGCGCGGCGGGCCCGCAGACGAGATCCGCGGCTTTGCCATGTTGGAAAACCTGTGCAATGGCGACTGGCCGATGGCCTGCACCGATCTGGCGTTGCAGCGTGAACTCTACGGCGGTGCCAGCGAACCCGAGATCGCGGGCTTTCTGGCGCTGGCCTGCGAGGGCGGGGATCTGCTGGGGTGCAGTCTGCTCGGGTTTCGACACGAGGTCGAGCTGGGCGTGCCGCATGACATGGCGCGGGCGCGCGCCTTGTATCAGCGGGCGTGCGACGGCGGCGAAGTGCATGGCTGCGCCAATCTGGGCGAGGTGTTTCGCTCGGGGCTGGGGGTTGCTCCTGATGTTGCGCAGGCCGTGCAACTGTTCGACCGGGCCTGCAGAGGCAATGACCCCTATGCCTGTGCGACGCTGGGCTCCATCCTGGCGGACGGGCGCGGGGTGCCAATGGATGTCGTCCGCGCGATTGAAGTCTATGACCGCGCTTGCTGGCTGGGCGACCCCGAGGCCTGCGATTGGGCCGACAGTCTGCGCTGAGGTTGTGAAGGGGGTTGCGGCGCAGGCGGCCAGCGGCTAGGCCGCGCGCCGAAGAACGACGGGGGCAGACATGGCACGCGGAAAAAAAGGCCGGCCGATTTCGGGTTGGCTGGTGGTGGACAAGCCGGCGGGCGTGACCTCGACCTCGGTGGTCGGCAAGGTCCGCTGGGCGCTGGACGCGAAAAAGGCAGGGCACGCGGGCACGCTGGACCCGGCGGCGACCGGCGTGCTGGCTATTGCGCTGGGCGAGGCCACCAAGACCGTGCCCTTCGTCACCGACGCGATGAAGGGCTATCGGTTCTGCGTGCGCTGGGGTGCCGCAACAGATACCGACGATGCCGAAGGACAGGT
>JAGRMK010000204.1:0-8637 GCA_020441345.1 Paracoccaceae bacterium | reverse complement strand
GTCGAGGGCGAGCGCGCCTATGACATCGCGCGCGGCGGCGAAGCGATGGATCTCGCGGCCCGACCGCTGTTCGTCGAGGACCTGACGCTGATCGCGCGCCCCGATGCCGACCACGCCGAGCTGCGCATGGTTTGCGGCAAGGGCGGCTATGTGCGTTCCATTGCCCGCGACCTGGGGGCGGCGCTGGGCTGCCTTGGTCATGTGCTCTGGCTGCGGCGGGAATGGTCGGGACCGTTTCGGGCCGACGAGGGTCTCAGCCTTGAACAGATCGAGGCTCTGGCGCGCTCCCCCGAGCTGGAGGCGTATCTCTTGCCGCTGGAGGTCGGGCTGGCCGACCTGCCCGAGGCCCTGCTGGCACCTGAAGGGGCGGCAAGGTTGAAAAATGGCAATCCAGGGCGGGTTCTTTCCACTCCGGCAGCGCCCGGAGATCGGGTTTGGGGCAGTTACGACGGGCAGCCGGTTGCCGTGGGCACCTATATCGGCGGCGAATTGCACCCGAGCCGCGTGTTCAACCTGTAGCGTCCGCGACGCTGGGCCGCTCTGGACGCCGCGCGCGCGGGGTGATTAACTCGCGCAGCAAATTTCAGGAGAACTCAAATGGCAGTCGGTTCGCGCATTCGCACATGGTTCAACGGTCAATGGCATGACGGCGATGTGCCGGTGATGAAAGCCGCCGATCACGGATCCTGGCTGGGCACGACGGTATTCGACGGGGCACGGCTGTTCGACGGCCTCACCCCCGACCTGGACAAGCATTGCGCGCGGGTCAACAACTCGGCCCGGGCGTTGATGATCAACCCCACCGTCGAGACCGAGCAGATGGTCGAGATCGTCCTCGAGGGACTCGAGGGGTTCGCGGACGAGGTCTATATCCGCCCGATGTACTGGGGCATCGACGCGGGTCCGCTGGGCGTTGTGCCGACGCAGGAAAAGACCGGCTTTGCAATCTGCCTGGAAGCGATCCCGATGGCAAAGCCCGAAGCCACGACCACCCTGACGACCACGCGGTTCCGGCGCCCGACGCTGGATGTGGCCGTAGTCAACGCCAAGGCCGGGTGCCTTTATCCCAATAACGCCCGGATGCTGGCCGAGGCCAACGCCAAGGGATTTGGCAACGCGCTGGTCTGCGATAGCCAGGGCAATGTCGCGGAATCGGCCAGTGCCAATGTATTCATGGTCAAGGATGGCGAAGTCTTTACCCCCATCGCCAACGGCACCTTCCTGGCCGGGATTACCCGCACGCGGCACATGCTCAACCTGGGCGCAGACGGCTACAAGGTGCACGAGGCGGTGCTGACGCTCGACGATTTCCGTGACGCCGACGAGGTGTTCTTGTCTGGCAACATGTCCAAGGTCACGCCGGTAACGGCGTTCGACGACCGGCAATACCAGATCGGCCCGGTCACACGTCGCGCGCGCGAACTCTACTGGGATTGGGCGGCCAGCGCCAAGTGAGCGACAAACCCGCGGAATCCGCGCTCAAGCAGGAGGTCAGGCGCCTCTACTACAGCCGCCTGCCGCGCGCTGTCTGGTTTCGCTACGGGCTGATCGCCTTCGATTTCGCCAGCATCCTGTTCTTTCTGGCTGCCGCCGCCTATCCGCAAAGCCGTGGATCGCTGATCGCGGGCGGGGTGATCGGGGTGATCATCCTGCTGGATTTCCTGGCGCGGCTCTGGGTGGCGGGCAACCGCTGGCGGATGTTGCGACGGCTGTACACGCTGGCCGATATCGTGGTCGTGGCCTCGCTTCTGGTGGCGCCACTGTTGACCGAGGACGTCACCGTTCTCAGCATCCTGCGCGGTGTGCGGCTGTTGCAGACCTATCGTCTGATGCGTGACCTGCGCCGCGACAGCACGTTCTTTCGACAACGCGAGGACACGGTTGTTGCCGCCGTCAACCTGTTCGTCTTCATCTTCGTGACGACCTCGCTGGCCTATGCGCTGTTCTTCAACCCCCATACAGGCCCCTCGGCCTATGTCGATGCACTCTATTTCACCGTCGCCACGTTGACCACGACGGGCTATGGCGACATCACGCTGAACACCACGGGCGGCAAGGTGTTCTCGGTGCTGGTGATGGTGGTTGGTGTCGCCTTGTTCGTGCAACTGGCGCGGGCAATGTTCCAGCCCAGCAAAGTGAAATACGAATGCCCCGAATGCGGACTCAATCGCCACGATCCCGACGCGGTGCATTGCAAGCACTGCGGCGCACCGGTGAAGATTCCGACGGCAGGTTTCAGTGACTGACAGGCAGCTCGCGGAGGCCCCGCGCAGGCCGCTGGACAGCCTGCGGGGCTTACGCCATGATGCGCCGCGAACGGGAGAGAGAGATGCGCAAGTTTCTGGTCGTGCTGGACGATAGTCGGGAATGCCTCAATGCCATCCGGTTTGCGGCGCTGCGGGCCGCGCATACCGGCGGCGGCGTGCAGATCCTGTCGATCATCCCACCCGAGGAATTCCAGCACTGGATCGGCGTTGCCGATCTGATGCGCGAAGAAGCCCGTGAGCGGATCGAGGCCCATTTCGAGGTTTTTGCGAAATGGATGCGCGACAAGCATGCGATCCAGCCAGAACTGGTGATCCGCGAAGGGCAGCCGGTCGATGAGATCCTTGGCCAGATCGAGGACGATCCCGATATCGGCATTCTGGTGCTGGGCGCCGGTGTCGACCGCGCCGGCCCCGGGCCGCTGGTTTCGCAGATGTCGCGCAACGCCGGCGCCTTGCCGGTGCCGATCACCATCGTGCCCGGTGGTCTGTCGAAAGAACGGATGGAGATGATCGCCTGACAGGCGACCATCCCCGCCCCCCCCTTTCACTGACCCTGCAAGCGGGTCTCGAAACGCAGCCCCACGGCCGTGCCTTCGCCAAAACCGGCCCAGTAGCTGTGCTCGTCAGTCGCAACTCCGTCTTCTACCGACCAGACCCCGTCATTGGCCGAGTCGATCAGCTCCAGATAGGCACCGCGCTCGGCGATGCCGCGCACCCGCTGATCCAGAAACGCCAGGATGAAATGCTGCGCGATCTCGTTCATCCGCACCGTGTCCCAGACCGGATCGGCATAATGCGCGAACGGCGCCCAACCCAGCACTTCGGACATTGCGTGGCTCTCCGCCGGTGCCGGGATTGGGGCCGCGGCGTTGTGGCCCGCGTTCTCGAAGGTCAGCAAGTGGCGGTCGGCCCCTATCGCCCCTTCGAAGATTGCCCGCATCGGCGCATAACCCGACGTGGTATCCATGCTGCCTGCGACGATCATCGTCGGCACGCGCAGCCCGGCCAGGCCCGTCGCATCCCACATTCCGTAATTCATGCCCCAGGGGCCGATAGCCACCGCAGCGCGCACCCGCGGGTCGGGCAAGGCCTCGTGGCTGTCGGATCCCGCGACATGCGCGGCCAGCAATCCCTGCGGCGGCGCGAAAGGCGAGTCCAGCACCGCAGGCACCAACCCCACGCCCGAAAAGATCAGCGCGCCATAGCCACCCATCGAATAGCCGATTACCCCCACCGACTCGGTGTTGACCAGCCCGGCAAGCCCGGAATCCGACGCCATCGCGTCGATCGCGAAGGCCTGGTCCAGCGGACGGTTGAACAGCGTCGAGCCGAACGCCGCCTGATCGGCATAGGTGCTGTCGGTATGATCCAGCGCGACCACCGCATAGCCGTGGGACGCCAGATGCTCACCCAGATGCGCCATCAGCACCCGGTTTCCCGGATAGCCGTGGCTGATCACCACCAGCGGGAACGGCCCGGCATTCGACGCCTCAGCCGCGCGCGCGGCCTGCCCGTGCAGGGTGACGGGCGTCACCCCGTCGCGCAGGATCGTGTCATAGGTGCCGCCCGGCACCGTGCCCTCGGCGGCCGGATACCAGAATTCAGCCATCAGCACGCGCGGCCCGCGCACCAGTGCCTCGGTCGAGGCCAGCACGTCGGGGCGGTCGGGGTCGGTCAGCGTCAGGGTGCGCACGCCCACGGCGTAGCTGCCAGGGGCTGCGAGTTCAGGGGCATCGGGGCGCGATGCATCTACGCGGTTTTCTGCCATAAGGGGTCCTGTCGTCAGTGCCAGCGCCAGTGCCGCGGCAAACAGCGGTCTTGTCTGCATGATTGATCCTCCCGGTTGTGTCGGCGCAAGGGTATTGTGCAGGACGTGCGAAACAACCCCACGCGGCGGTTGCCGTGGCGTTCAACGCCGGATACATGCAGCGACAACCCAATCGGAGGCCCCCATGACCCGACGCCCGGACGTTTTGCCCGCGGACGATCGCCTGATCGTCGCTCTCGATGTGCCCGATGTCCTCAGGGGGCTGGAGCTGGCGCAGACGCTGGGCGACAGCGTGAGTTTCTACAAGATCGGGCTGGGAATGCTGACCGGCGGCGGGCTGGCGCTGGCCAACGAGCTCAAGGCGGAAATGGGCAAGCGCATTTTCCTGGACATGAAGTTCTTCGACATCCCGGCCACCGTCGAGGCCGCGGTGCGCGGCGTGGCGCGGTTCGATCTGGATTTCCTGACGGTGCATGGCGATCCGCATGTCGTGCGCGCAGCGCGCGAGGGGGCAGCCGGGAGCGGGCTGAAAATCCTGGCGGTGACGATCCTGACGGCGTTGGATCGCTCCGATCTGGATGCCGGGATGATCGTGCCGGGCGACATGGCCGATATCGTGACCGAACGCGCGGCGCGGGCTTTCGAGGCGGGCGCCGACGGGGTCATCGCCAGCCCGCAGGAGGCCGCCGGCATCCGCGCCCTGCCGCAGGCGAAGGGGCGGCTGATCGTCACTCCGGGGGTCCGCCCGGCGGGGGCGGCCGTTGACGATCAAAAGCGCATCGCCACGCCCGAGGCCGCGATCCGCGACGGCGCCGACCATATCGTGATCGGGCGCCCGATCTGGGCCGCGGCCGATCCGCGCGCGGCGGCCCAGGCGGTGCTGACGGCGCTCGCGGGGTAAGACCGGGGAGACGGGGTTTCACCCTTGGACCCGCGGCCTGCGGCCCCGGTGCCGCGGGCGACCCACGCGCCGCGGCGCGCGGCGCAGGGGGCCTTGCCCCCTCTTCGGCTGTGCCGAATTCACCCCCAGAGTATTTGGGGCAAGATGAAAGGGGCGAGATCCGGTGCCCGGTCAGGCCATCAGCCGGGCCGTGGCGTGGCGGGCGCGGGTCGCGAGTTGCGCCGTGTCGAGCCTGGTGAGTTGGCCATCGCGGACGACCGAACGCCCCTCGACCAGCAGGTGTTTGACCCGGTGCGGGCCGCAGAGAACCAGCGCCGCGACCGGATCCCAGGATCCGGCGGCTTGCAGGCTGGCGACATCCCAGATCGCGATATCGGCGCGTTTGCCGGGCTCGAGCGAGCCCAGCGCATCGGCGCGGCCGAGAACCGTGGCGCCGCCAAGGGTGGCGATTTCCAGCGCTTCGCGGGCGCTCATCGCGTCGGCGCCCCGCGCCACGCGCTGCATCAACATCGCCATGCGCGCCTCAGCCATCAAGTCGCCCGCGTCGTTGCTGGCCGATCCATCGACACCGAGCCCCACGCGCACGCCCGCATCGCGCAGAGGCCGCACCGGCGCAATGCCCGAGCCAAGCCGGCAGTTCGAGCAGGGGCAATGCGCGACGCCGGTCAGGGATTTCGCGAAGAGCTGGATTTCGCTGTCATCGAGTTTCACGCAATGGGCGTGCCAGACATCGGGGCCGGTCCAACCCAGATCATCGGCGTATTGCCCCGGGCGGCAACCAAAACGCGACAGGGAGTAGGCGATGTCCTCGTCGTTTTCTGCCAGATGCGTGTGCAGCATAACGCCCTTGTCGCGGGCCAGCAGCGCCGCGTCGCGCATCAGCTCGCGGCTAACGGAGAAGGGCGAGCAGGGGGCCAGGCCCACCCGCACCATGGCCGCAGGGCTGGCATCATGGAAGGCATCGACGACGCGGATGCAGTCGTCGAGGATCGCGGATTCGTCTTCGACCAGGCTGTCGGGGGGCAAGCCGCCGTTGCTTTCGCCGATGCTCATCGCGCCACGGGTGGCGTGAAATCGGATGCCCACCTCTTTTGCGGCGTGGATCGTGTCGTCAAGTTTGGCGCCGTTCGGGTATAAATACAGGTGGTCCGAGGACATCGAGCAGCCCGAAAGCGCCAGTTCGGCCAGTCCGAGTTGCGTGGAGACGTGAAAGTCGTCAGGCGTGTAGCGTGCCCAGATCGGGTAAAGCGTGCGCAGCCAGCCGAACAGAAGCGCATCCTGACCGCCAGGAACCGCGCGTGTGAGGGTCTGGTAGAGGTGGTGGTGGGTATTCACAAGGCCCGGCGTGACGACGCAGCCGGTGGCATCGAGGATCTCGGCCCCGGGGGCGGACAGGCCCGGCCCGATCGCGGCAATCGTTCCGTCCCGAACCAGGAGCGAGGCCCCGGCCAATTCGCGGCGCGTGCCGTCCATGGTGACGATCACGTCAGCGTTGCGGACTAAGGTTGGCATGCAGAGCTCCATCTTGGGCGAAAAAGGCGCGCGCGCCGGATCGACACGCGCGCCTCGGAGCCGGGGCTGGACCCAGGCGATCAGGTCATTTCGGCAGGCTGCCCTTGCCATGGCCCGCCATGCCGCCCGAGACTTCTTCGGTCGCCTCGTCGCTGAGGTTTTCGGGCAGGACCAGGTTCAGGATTACCGCCAGGCCCGCCGCGGGCAACAGGCCCGAGGTCAGCAGGATCTTCAGCGTGGCCGGCAAGTGCTGGAGCGCCGAAGGTTCAAGCTGAAGGCCCAGACCGATCGACAGCGACACGGCGAAGATCACCATGTTGCGCTTGTTCCAGTTCACGTCGGACAGCATCGAGATCCCCGAGGCACAGACCATGCCGAACATCACGATCACGCCGCCACCCAGCACGTTGATCGGCACCGTGTTGATGATCGCGCCGACCTTGGGGACAAGGCCGCAACCGATCAGGAAGATCGCGCCGATGGTGACGACATGGCGGCTCATGACGCCGGTCATGGCAATCAGGCCGACGTTCTGGCTGAACGAGGTGTTCGGCAAGGCACCGAAGACACCAGAGATTGCCGTGCCCAGACCGTCGGCAAAGGTTGCGCCGGTGATCTCCTTGTCGGTGGCTTCACGCCCGGCACCGCCCTTGGTGATCCCCGAGACATCGCCCACGGTTTCGATCGCCGAGACAATCGCCATGAAGCACATGCCGATGACGATGGCCCAATTCAGCTCAAACCCCCAATGGAACGGGGTCGGCACGTTGAACCAGCCCGCACGACCCAGGTTGGCAAAACTGACCTGGCCCATGGCATAGGCCACGATATAGCCCGCGATGATCCCGAGAAGAACCGCCGCCACCGCAGTGAAGCCGCGGGTGAAGAACTTGATGGCGAGCGTGACAACGACCACGACCAGGGCCGGGGTCCATTTTTCCAGGCTGCCGAAGGCGTCCGTTCCCATCAGCGGCACGCCGCCCGCGGCGTATTGGATACCGACCTTGACCAGCGCCAGACCGATCATCAGCACGATCAGCCCCGTGACCAGGGGTGGCAGGGCGAACCTGATCTTGCCGATGAAGAATCCCAGGCAGAAATGGAACAGACCGCCCAGCATGACGCCCGCCATCAGGCCCGGAAGCCCGGCGGTGCCCATGCCCGCGACCGCGGGGATCATGATCGGAATAAAGGCAAACGACGTGCCCTGAACGATGGGCAGTTTGCCGCCGATCGGGCCGATGCCAATGGTCTGGATCAGCGTGGCGATTCCGGCAAAAAGGATCGACATCTGGATCATGTAGGTCATGTCAGGGAAGCCGAGCGCCCCCTGGTCCGAGCCAAAGCCGATGCCGGCCGCGCCACAGATGATGATTGCCGGCGTGACGTTCGAAACGAACATCGCCAGAACGTGTTGGATGCCCAGTGGAATCGCGGTTCCGATGGGCGGCGTATAATTGGGATCGCGCAGCTGGTCTGGCGTCCCGATACGTGAATCGGCCATTCTCTTGTTTCCTTTCCCTAGGGGAGCAGTTTTATTCGCGCCGTCTTCACACCTCTCCCCCGAGGGTGTGATCCGGTTAGGGGTCTGTCCGGGTTGATCCCGGATCGTCGCGGTGGTTCGGCCCGGTTGGTCCGGGCTCTTGGGCGCGCGACACCCTCCATGGGGTGTCGAACACGTATTCCTCAAGGTTCGGCGTTGCACCGATGCGGTCGATGACCGCAAAAAGACCCGGAAGTGCCAAGGGCGTAAGCACACCGTGCCAAATTCCGCGCAGGAAATTAATGCCCTGGGCGCCGTTGGTCAGAAACGCGCGGGGGGTGCCAGGGGTGCCGCGCTGATCGGGGGCCACGATCACCAGAAAGGGCTGGTCATGCATCGGCAGGAATGCCTGCGAGCCGTCAGGGTGGCGTTCGACCAGATCGAACCGGTAGGGAAGCGCGCGCGGTTCGGCGTTGAACACCGAGATCCCGGCGCGGCCATCGGCGCCGAAATCGAGCCGCGCGCGGTCATGATAGCGCCCGCAGAGCCCGGCGTTGATGATCTTGTCCGGCGCGCCCACCGCGTCGAGCACATCGCCGAACGGCGCGAAGGACGCGGCGGTCAGGGGCTCTGGGCGGATCGTGCGGGTCATGGCGGCGGTCTCGCGGGTTTGGAGCGCCGGGGGGTTCACACCCCCGGACCCCCG
>JAGRMK010000203.1 GCA_020441345.1 Paracoccaceae bacterium | reverse complement strand
TTATTTCCGCAGGTCTTGCTATCCTTGGGGTTAATCCCGTCGAGGAAATGCGCTGATTTCAGGCCAGCGCGCTTGACGGGGCGGCGTCCGGCATGTGCCGGACGTGGCAAGTGAAGGTGGACCAAGACCGGGAAAATCCGGCGGGTTTCGTGAGGCGAGCATGGCACAATTCCACTACGAGGCGTATCACGCCCCGCAGACTTCCGGGTATCCGCAGCCCCCGGCCCAGAGTTCGGCCGGGGTGCCACGACGCGTGAGCCGTCTGGTCAATCTTGTGGGCGCGGTGCTGTCCGTGGCGCTGGTCACGGGCGTCGGGGTCTGGAGCTATCGGCTGATGGTGCGCGATGTATCCGGGGTGCCGGTGATCCAGGCACTGGCCGGCCCCTATCGTGTTACCCCCGATGATCCCGGCGGATTGCAGGCGTCCTATCAAGGGCTTGCGGTCAATTCGATTGCCGCGGACGGGTCGGCTGCGGGTGCCGCGCAGGTGATCGCCTTGGCGCCGCCGCCCGTGGAACTCAGTGCCGAGGATCGGGCGGTTGCCGCCCTGATCGCGGGGAATACGCAACCGATCACCGCGCCCGCTCCGGCGACACTGTCGCCCGGCGCGGCCACTGGCGGGGCGCTGGGGGCAGGCCAGGGTCAGGCGCTAGCCGCGGCTTCGCCCGCCCCGGCTTCGGTCGCGCCGGCAGAGCAGCTCGCGCTGGTCCCGGCTTCTCTGCCTGGTGTGGCGCGGTCGCCCTTGCCGCGTCGCCGTCCGGGGACTGGCACGCAAGGCTATGCCTCGGCGGCCCCGGCGACGGCTTCCGCCGCGATTCCCGGCGGCACCGATCCCCAGGCCGAGGCCGTGTTGCAAGAGCTGGTCACGCGGCTTGGACCCACGCGCGCGGTGGATATCGACCCCGATACATTGGCACCGGGCACTCGGTTGGTGCAACTGGGCGCCTATGACAGCGACGCGGATGCGCGCGCGGCCTGGGACTCGCTGGTCATCCGTTTTCCAGCCTATCTCGAGGGGCGCGGACGTATCATCGAGTCGGCGTCGGCCGGGGGGCGCACCTTTTACCGGCTGCGCGCCCATGGGTTCACCGATGAACCCGAAGCCCGGCGGTTCTGCTCGGTGTTTCTGGCCGAGAACGCCGACTGCATTCCGGTCCTGATCCGGTGAGCCGCGCGTGATGACCGCCGCGATCATGGGGTGCCAGGGGCCCAGTTTGACGCGGGCCGAAGCAGAATTCTTTCGCGCCGCGCAGCCTTGGGGCTTCATTCTGTTCAAGCGCAACATCGATGACGCCAGCACCCTGCGCACCCTGACCGACGCCTTGCGCGATGCGGTGGGGCGGGATGCGCCGATCTTCGTCGATCAAGAGGGCGGGACCGTGCAGCGCCTGCGCCCGCCGCTGGCCCGCGACTGGCCCGACGCCTGCGCCCAGCAGGGCGGTCAGCGGGCCGTGTTCCTGCGTCATCAACTGATGGCCCATGAGCTGCGCGCGGTGGGGATCGACGGAAATTGCGCGCCGGTCATCGATGTGGCGGGGCCCGACACCCATCCCTTCCTGCAACGCCGCATCTGGTCGAACGATCCGCGCCGCACCGCAGATCTGGCGCGCGCGGCCACCCGCGGGTTGTTGTCGGGCGGCGTTCTGCCGGTGGTCAAGCATTTGCCGGGGCATGGTGCGGCCAATGCCGACAGCCACCATGACCTGCCACGCTGTTCCTTGCCGCTGAGGGCGCTGAACACCCGCGATTTCGTGCCGGTGCGCGCGCTCAGCGACCTGCCGCTGGGGATGACGGCGCATGTCGTCTACGAGGCGCTGGACCCCGATAGGCCGGCGACGGAGTCGGCGGCGGTGATTGGCTATCTGCGCGACATGCTGGGGTTCTCGGGCTTGTTGATGACCGATGATATCGGCATGAACGCTTTGGGTGGCAGCATGGCCGGACGCAGCGCCCGGGCGATTGGCGCGGGCTGTGATATCGTTTTGCATTGCTCGGGCGATCTGACGGAGATGGAAGATGTCGCCAGCGCCGTCGGCCCCCTGCAAGGGGCCGCCGCCGACCGCGCCGAGGCCGCGTTGCGCGCCCGCCTGCCCAGCCCCGAGATTGACATTGCCGCGCTTGCCGCAGAGTTTGATGCCCTGACCTCTGCAAGGGCCTGATCGCGCCATGACTGCACCTTCTGTCACCTCACCGGCTACGTCGCTCGCCGACAGCGATGTCGCGGCGCGGCTCGAAGACGAGGCGCTGATCGTCGATGTCGACNNNNGGGCCGCTGGATCTGCTGCTGACCCTGTCGCGCCGCCAGAAAGTCGATCTGCGGCGTATCTCGGTATTGCAATTGTCCGAGCAATATCTCCGCTTTGTCGAGGCTGCGCGTAAACTGCGCATAGAACTGGCTGCCGATTACCTGGTGATGGCGGCCTGGCTTGCCTATCTCAAGTCGCGGCTTCTCCTGCCGCCCGACCCGACCGAAGAGGGACCAAGCGCCGAAGACCTTGCCGCGCATCTGGCGTTTCAGCTAGAGCGGCTTGAGGCGATGCGCGAGGCTTCCGGGCGGCTGATGGGGCGCGACCGGCTGGGGCGCGATTTCTTTGCGCGCGGCATGCCTGAAACCCTGTCGATCGAGAAACGCACTCGCCATACCGCGACCCTGCTGGACCTGGTTCAGGCCTATGCCCGTATCCATACCAAGGACGCGTTTCGCCCCTATGCCTATGACCGGACGGATGTCTATCCGCTGGAAACCGCGCTCGAGCGGTTGCGCGGGATCATCGGCCATACGCCCGACTGGGCCGATCTGGCCGGTTTTCTGCCGCCGGGCTGGCGCAAGGCGGGCAACCGCCGGCGGTCGGCGCTGGCCTCGACTTTTGCGGCCTCGCTGGAACTGGCCAAGCAGGGCCAATTGGAACTGCGGCAATCCGAAACGTTCGCCCCGATCCGGGTGCGATCACGGCCGGGTGCGCCGTCATGAGCACGCCTGACGAGCCAGGCGACGCGCCCGAGAACGGGCGCGATCCGCTGACCCCCAGCCTGTTTCCCGTGCCGCCGCTGGCCGAGCAGGAACGCATGATCGAAGCGATCCTGTTCGCGTCGGCTGAGCCGGTCAGCACCGCCGAATTGAACAAGCGTCTGCCCGATGGCTGCGACGCCGCCGAGGCGCTGGCGCATCTGCGCGCGCGATTCACCGGGCGTGGCGTCAACCTGGTCAAGGTCGGCGATGCCTGGGCGCTGCGTACCGCGCCGGATCTGGGGTGGCTGATGCGCACCGAGATGGTGGAAACCCGCCGCCTGAGCCGTGCTGCGACCGAGACGTTGGCGATCATCGCCTATCACCAGCCGGTAACTCGCGCCGAGATCGAGGAAATCCGCGGTGTGTCGTTGTCGCGCGGCACCATCGATCAGTTGATGGAACTCGACTGGATCCGGTTCGGCCGCCGCCGCATGACGCCCGGCCGCCCGTTGACCTTTGTCGTGACCGAGGGGTTTCTGGATCATTTCGGCCTGGAGAGTCCGCGCGACTTGCCGGGCCTCAAGGAGTTGCGCGAGGCGGGGCTGCTCGACAGCCGCGGGTTGCCGGGTGTGCAGCACGGGGGCGACGACGACGAGGGAGAGGATCTGGCAGGACAAAGCGAGTTGTTCGAGGATTGAGGCGCGCGGGCTCGCGTAGCAAATTCAGACGCTCTTGGCACGATTCCGCCGGTTTCATGAAAGGCACGGACATGTGACCGTGCGCCCCATGTCGCCTGTTCCGGGCAAAGCATAAACTTGCGGGAACCGCATACGAACATGGAGTCCCCCCTATGAAATCCTTGATCATCACTGTTACCGCCGCAACGCTGGCCCTGTCCGGCTGCGCGGGAATGTCCGCTAATGAGCGGGCTCTGGTCGGCGGTCTGGCCGGAGCGGCGGGCGGGTTGATCCTGGCGGATGCCTTCGATGCCAACCCGAACTGGACCATCGTTGCCGCCCTGGGCGGTGCGACTGCCGGGGCTCTGGTCGCGCGCAACACGCGGACCGGGGAATGCGCCTATGCCAACGGTCGCGGCCAGTATTACACGCGCGCCTGCCGCTGAGATCGCGGCCAGCGCCGTTGCAACCGCGTTCTGACCGGGTAATCCGGTCAGAACAGGCTCAGCTGATCCCCTGCCTTGGGGGGTGCCCGGAACAGGGTGCAGTCCAGGTCATGCAGCCGGTCTTCGTAGCCATACCGCCGCCGCGCCAGCCGCACGCGCTGATCCAGCAACGCGGCCAGCGTTCCGGTGCCGCGAAACCGGCTATGAAACGCGCCGTCGTTGTCGCGCCCGCCCCGCATCTCGCGGATCCGGGCCATCACCTTGGCGGCGTGACCGGGCCGGTGCCGCGCCAGCCAGTCCTGAAACAGCGGACTGACTTCTTGCGGCAGACGCAGCAGACTCCACCACGCGACGCGGGCCCCTGCCTCGCGGGCGGCCTGCATGATCGGTTCGATCTCGTGGTCGCTGAGCCCCGGAATGATCGGCCCCATCATCAGCCGCACCGGAATGCCTGCCCCCGACAGCGCCCGGATCATTGCCAGTCGCCGCGCCGGGGTGGGGGCGCGCGGTTCCATCGCCCGCGCCAGGTCGGTGTCCAGAGTCGTCAGGCTGATTCCAACCTCGACCAGGTTCCGCGTCGCCATCTCGACCAGAATGTCGATATCGCGTTCGATCAGCGCGCCGCGCGTGGTGATCGTCAGCGGGTGTTGCCAGTCGCGCAAGACCTCCAGCAGGGACCGCGTGATCCGGTGCGTCGCCTCGATGGGCTGCCAGGGGTCGGTGTTCGATCCCAGCGCCAGCGGCGCGACGCGATAGGACTTGCGCCCCAGTTCCTGCGCCAGAACCCGCGCGGCATCGGGGCGGGCGATAAGCCGGGTCTCGAAATCCAGGCCGGGTGACAGGCCGAGATAGGCGTGCGTCGGGCGCGCATAGCAATAGATGCAGCCATGCTCGCAGCC
>JAGRMK010000202.1:5945-6095 GCA_020441345.1 Paracoccaceae bacterium | reverse complement strand
GCAGTTCCATGCCGGGTTCATAGTTGGGCCCTTGCGAGCCGTCGGCCTCCTTGCCGAACTCACCCGCGACGACACCCTTCACGCGCTCGCCGTCGTAGACCAGTTCCGATGCGGCCATTCCCGGAAAAATCTCGACGCCCAGCGCCTCGG
>JAGRMK010000202.1:0-5899 GCA_020441345.1 Paracoccaceae bacterium | reverse complement strand
CATCAGCGGCGGCATCGGCCAGTTCGGCACGCGAAGCCCGCCGCCTTCGCCAAGCATGTAGAAATTGTCATGCTTGACCGGCACGTTCAACGGTGCACCCTTGTCCTTCCAGTCAGGCATCAGCCGCGTCAGGCCCGACGGGTCCAGCACCGCGCCCGACAGGATGTGCGCGCCCACTTCCGACCCCTTTTCCAGCACCACGACCTGAAGGTCGGCATCCAGCTGCTTGAGCCGGATCGCCGCTGACAGACCGGCAGGGCCCGCCCCAACGATCACGACATCGTATTCCATCGCTTCGCGTTCGATCTCGGACATGGGGGCTCCTCGGGCTAAAGACTGACTGGTGTGCGCAATTTTGTTTCGCGATTGGATACCCCTTGCACCGGGGCGCGGTCAATTGCGACCGGGCGTCAGAGGCCATGAGTTTTGGCCGTTATCGCCCGGCCGGTCGCCCATCAGATAGCGCGGCCCCCTGCCCTTGGCCCGCGCCGCGTCCTCGGGGTTGTAAAGTCGGCAGTTCGGCAGGCTCAGGCAACCGCAGCCGATGCACCCGTCCAGATCGTCGCGCAGCCGTTGCAGGGTTTCGATTCGCTCATCCAGCCGCGCCCGGAACAGGTGGCTGATGCGGGCCCAATCCTCGGGCGTCGGGGTTCGCTCGTTCGGCAAACTGCCCAGCAGAGCACGGATTTCCGCCAGCGACACACCAAGCTGCTGGGCAATCATCACGAAGCTCAGCCGCCGGATATCAGCGCGTGCGAACCGGCGCTGTCCGCCCGCGTTGCGATCCGCCTTAACCAGCCCCTGTGCCTCGTAATAACGAATGGCCGACACCGACAAGCCGGTGCGATCCGCCAAAGCCCCGATCGACAACCCTCGCATCGCGTCTCCCGCACAAAGCTTGACCTCAAGCAAGGTTTAGGAATTACGCTGCCAACCCGCAACCCGAATCACGACGCCCCGAAACCGCCAAATCCCCGAAGCACAAGGACTCGACCATGACCGCAACACTGGAACACACCAATCTGACCGTCTCGGATCCCGACGCCACCGCAGCCATGCTGGGCGAGGTGTTCGGCTGGGCGGTGCGCTGGCGTGGCCCGGCCCTGAATGGCGGGCTGACCGTTCATGTGGGCAGCGCCGACAGCTATGTCGCGCTCTACCGCCCGACCGGCACACCACGCCCCTTCGACCCTGCGGGCAGCTACACCCAGGTCGGCGGGCTGAACCACCTGGGCATCACCGTGCCGGACCTCGACGCCGTTGAAAAGCGGGTGCGGGCCGCCGGGTTCACTCCGGTCAACCATGCCGATTACGAGCCAGGCCGCCGGTTCTATTTCCGCGACCACGACGGGATCGAATTCGAAGTGGTCAGTTACACCTGACCCCCGCGCTCGGCGGATACGCGCCCCCCTGCCCCGGCGCGTCAGGCAGGGCTTGCATTCCCGTCGGCCATGCTGTCATCTAGACGGGACGAAACAACATCTGCCCCGGCCCTTGGCCGTGGGCGTTTTCATTTGCGTGTGAGGCATCATGGAAAAGTTCCCCCTGACCCGCCGCGGCTTTGAAGCCCTGGAAGCGGAATTGCGCCAACTCAAGAGCGTGGAACGGCCCGCCGTGATCAAGGCGATTGCCGAGGCACGTGAGCACGGGGATCTTTCCGAGAATGCCGAGTATCACGCCGCGCGCGAGAAACAGAGCTTCATCGAAGGTCGCGTGAAAGAGCTCGAAGGGCTGATCGGCCGCGCCGAGGTCATTGACCCGGCCAAGCTTTCAGGGTCGATCAAGTTCGGTGCGACCGTGACCATCGTCGATGAGGACACCGACGAGGAACGCACCTATCAGATCGTCGGCGAGGCCGAGGCGAATATCGAAAAGGGGCTCTTGAACATCAAGTCCCCGATCGCCCGCGCCCTGATCGGCAAGGAAGAGGGCGATTCCGTCGAGGTGCGCACCCCCGGCGGTGAACGCAGCTACGAAGTGATCTCGATTTCCTACGTCTGACCGGATCGGCCATGCCGGAGCCGGGAAACCAAGCCGCGACACCGCCAACCCGTCCGAGGATCTCGGGCGAGGTTCTGGCGTTCATCCTGTCCCTGATTTGGCTGGGGCTGCTGGTCGTTGCGTTCCGGGTTCTGGGACTCCAGGGGCGGCAGATTTCGGACACGCTGGGGCTGATCGTCGTCGCGTTGGCGGTGTTTCTGCCGGTCGCGCTGATCTGGCTGGCGGTGCTGGTCTTGCGCGCGGCGCGCGAGATGCGCGACGAATCCATCCGCCTCCACGCCACGGTCGAGGGGATGCGCCGCGGCTGGATCCGCGACCAGCAGGCCGCCGGTCTGGCGTTGAAACCCACCGTCGAGGAAAAGCTCGACGAGATCGCCGCCGCCCAACGCAGCACCGAATCGCGGCTGGCGATGTTCACCACCAGCCGCGCCGCCCTGGCCCGCCCTGCGTTGCTGCCCCTGACGCCGGGTATCGCGACGGCGAATTCGGCGCTGGACGGATCGCAGCCGGTGCTCGCGCTGGAAAACCCGCTGCCGCTGACCGACCCGATCGAACCGGGAGACTTCATCCGCGCGCTGCATTTCCCAGAGAACGAAACCGACGACGAGGGGTTCGCCGCCCTGCGGCGCGCGATGCAACACCATGCCACCGCCGAACTCATCCGCGCGGCACAGGACGTTCTGACCACCTTGTCGCAAGAGGGCATCTACATGGACGATCTGCGCCCTGACCGCGCCCGCCCCGAAATCTGGCGCGCCTTCGCGCAGGGCGCGCGCGGGCGCGAGGTGGCGGCGCTGGGTGGCATTCGCGACCGCTCCTGCCTGGCGCTGACCAATGCGCGGATGCGCTCGGACCCGGTGTTCCGCGATGCGGCCCACCGTTTCCTGCGCGCCTTCGACCGCCAGTTCACCCCCTTCGAGGCCCAGGCCAATGATGGCGAGATTGCCCGGTTTGCTGAAACCCGCTCGGCGCGGGCCTTCATGCTGCTGGGCCGCGTGACCGGGATCTTCGGATGACCACGTCGCCCCCGTCCCAATTGCCCCCGTCACAATTGCCCCTGTCCGCCCGCGCCGCCTACTGGCGCGGGTTTCGCGACGCCAGCCCGTTCATACTGATCGTCGCACCCTTTGGCATGGTGTTCGGTGTCGTGGCGCTGGATGCCGGGTTCACCGTGGCGCAGACGATGGCCTTTACCATCGGCACCTATGCGGGTGCCGCGCAGCTCGCCGCGATCCAGATGTTGTCCGAAGGCGCGCCGCTGGCGATCGTGATCCTGACCGCGCTGGCGGTCAATGCGCGCATGGCCATGTATTCGGCGGCACTGGCACCGCATCTGGGCGGTGCTTCCTGGGGGCACCGCGCGCTCCTGGGCTATCTGATGGTCGATCAGACCTATGCGCTGTCGGCGATGGTCTACGATTCGCACCCCGGGATGACGCTGGGCGCCAAGATTGGCTATTACCTTGGCGTGGCGTCGTTGATCTGGCCGGTCTGGGTCTCGGCAACGCTGGTCGGTGTGATTGCCGGCAATCTGATTCCCGACTGGGTGCCGTTGGGCTTTGCGGTGCCGATTGCCTTCACGGCGATGATCGGCCCGATGCTGCGCACTTTGGCCCATGTCGCGGCGGCGCTGGTGTCGGTGGTCGGTGCCCTGGCGCTCAGCGCGGTGCCCTATTCGCTGGGCTTGCTGGTCGCGGCAGGGCTGGCGATGCTGACCGGAGCGGCCGTCGAAGGCTGGATGTTGCGCCGGAGGGGCGAACCTTGACCGTATCAACCACTGCGCTTTGGGGTGTGATCGCCGTGCTCAGCCTCGGCACCTTCCTGTTGCGGTTCTCGTTTCTGGCGTTGATCGGCAAACGCCAGTTGCCCGACCGGGTGTTGCGCGTGTTGCGTTACACGCCGGTTGCGGTGATCCCTGGCCTGATGGCGCCGCAGATCTTCCTGCCATCGCTGGGCGATACCGCGCCCGACCCGGTGAAGCTGGCGGCCGCGGCGGCAACGCTGCTTGTCGGGCTCTGGTCGCGCAACGTGATCGCGGCGATGGCTTCCGGCATCGCGGTTCTGGCACTGATGACGTGGATCACGGTCTGAAACGCGCCCCCGCCGCCGCGCGCGTTACTGCGTGTATTGCTGGCGCTCGGTCGGCTCGGCGTCGGAATAGATCACGGTTTCCGTAACACCGGGGATTTCTGCGAACTGATCCGACAGGGCATTGGGGTAGAACGACGATTCGAACCCCTCGAACCCGGGCACCTGCTGCAGAATGTCGAAGATCGACCGCGCGCAATAGGCATCCGCGACCGGGCCATTCTGTTCGGCAAGGCGCAGGATGTATTCGGCTGTCGCGGGCGGAACCTCGAGCCGCTGGATCCGAACCCGGTGCGTGCGCCGGGCATGATAATAGGTGTAACGGAACAGTTGCTGGTCGTTGAAACCGTAATGCACGTCATGGCGCTCGGGCGACAACGGATGAGTCCAGGTTCCGGCCGGATCGAACAGAACCCGCTGACTGGCGTTGATCATCAGCGCCGCGTGCTCGCCACGATCGCGGTCATTGCTGATCACGTTGAACAGCACGATTTCGGTCGGGCCGTCATGATGATAGCGCGCGGCGATCACGTCCTCTTCCGGCGCCCAAACCACCGGTTTGGTGCAGGCTGCCAGGATCGCCAGAGAAAACAGGGCCAAGAGCCGCGCGAACTGCGTCATGGGACGGATCCTTTCATATCGGCGAGCGATGCGCCCACATGCGGGCGCGCCGAAATCAGGCGTTGACCAACGCCATGAAGATCAGAATGCCGATCGTGACGATACCGACGATCGTCGCGACGCGCAGGAACCCGTGGAAGGTTGCTTCCTGGGCGCTGGTGTCCATCGAGCCATGTTCATGCTTAGCCATTGGATGTCTCCCGTTCGAGTGTTTTGTTGAGTCCTTAGCCGATGTCCGCGCGCCTGTCACCCGCCTTTGACGCGGCAGATTTCAGTCGCCGATAGTCTGCCAAAGCCACGCCCCCCGGTCATCGCGCCAGCGGCGCACCCGCCCGGCCTGATGCAAATGGTTCAAATGCGCCACGGCTTCGACCAGTGCCATGCCATAGGCCGACCCTTCGATTTCGCGCTTGAACAACGGCATGAAACACTCGGTCGCGCGTTTCGGCTCGGCCAGATGCGCCTGCAACCGGTCAAGCGCTCCAAGATGGTTTTCGATCATCTGCCGCAACCGCAGCGGCAGCCCGGTGAACGGCGTCTTGTGACCCGGCAAGACCAGGTGGCGGTCCTCGGCGAAGGCGCCGAAAGCCTGGCAACTGTCCAGCCAGTCTGTGACCGGGTCGGCCTCGGGTTCGGTGGCATAGACGCCCAGATTGGCGCTGATCCCTGGCAACAACTGGTCGCCGCCGATCACCAGATCGTCGTCGAGGCTCCAGAACGTCGCATGTTCGGGCGCGTGCCCGTTTCCGATCCGCACCAGCCACGCGCGCCCGCCCATGTGGATCTTGTCCCCCTCGGCGATGCGGGTGAAGCCCAGCGGCATCGGCGCGACGACATCGGCAAAGTTGAACGGCTTTTCGCGCATCCGCTCGGCAATGATCGCGTCGGACATGCCCGAGGCGCGCCAATAGGCCACCGTTTCCGGCAGCGGCGCGTCGTGGCGGTCCAGCATCAGCATCCGGGCGAAGAGCCAGGCGGTGCGCGTGGTCACCAGTTCGGCGCCCTGTTCGCTTTGCAGCCACCCCGCCAGGCCGACGTGATCGGGGTGATGATGCGTCACCACGACCCGCTTGATCGGTCGCCCGCCCAGCGGCCCGGCGATCAACGCCTCCCATGCGGCACGTGTCTTGCGGGTGTCGAACCCGGTATCGATCACCGTCCAGCCGTCGCCATCGTCCAGCGCATAGAC
>JAGRMK010000201.1 GCA_020441345.1 Paracoccaceae bacterium | reverse complement strand
CGTTGCGATTGATAGAGATCGGTCATCGGTTCTGGGCTCCGCTGGATGCTCTTCGGTTCCGGATCAATTCGGCCATCGCGTCGGGTGACAGGCGCAGGGTCGGGCGCGACGGATTGCGCAGATCGACGACCCGCACATCGCGCGACAAAAGGTCTTGGGGCATCATGTTCAGCGCCATGACGTGTTCCAGCGCCCCCAGCGCACCGTCGGCGGGCAACATGATGCGCTGGTCACGGTCCAGCACCAGATCCCAGCGACGCTCGCCGATCCGCACCAGCCCCCGTAACCGCCCATGCAAGGGCGCGGCCGCGGCCCAGAGCAGATGCGCTTCGGCGATGGCCGCGGGCGCCCCGGCGCCAGCGATCAACGGCAGGTCGGGGCGCGCGTTGCGGCTTGCCAGCCGCGCCACCCGGTGCCCGGTCGCGTCGATTAGGTCCAGACTGGTGCCATTGCGCCAGATCATCGCCGGAAGGCGCTCTTCGATCACCACCTCCAGCACCCCTGAACGCACCTGCACAGAGGCGCGATCGACGGCGTCGAGCGCCTCGGCCGCGTCGCGCAGCGCGGCGAGATCCAGTTGGAACGAGGAAATCGGGAACGACAGACCCAACAGTTGTTCCACCCCCTGCGCAACCTCGGGCGAGCGCGACTGAACAGAGATCGCTGTGACCTGAAACTGCGGCAGGTTTTCGATCGAGGCGCGGGCCGATGCGGCGACCGACACCAAGGCGGCACGGCGGTCGGCATCCGACAGCCAGATCGCCAACACACCGACCATCAGCAGGATCGGCAGGCCGACACGCACGAAATGGCGGATCGTCGGCGTCAGCCACAAACGGCTCAAACGATAGCGCAGGCGGCTGGGCGACGGGTCGAATCCGCGCTGCGGCTCTTCGGGGATCGCCGTGGCCGACGCCCAATCGAGACTGAACGCCAACGCCCCCGAGGTCTGTTGCCCGAACTCGACCGCCGCGCGGCTCATCGCACTCTGCGTGCGGGGGGCTTCGGACCGGGGCGCATCAAGCCGTGGTTGCGCGGTCGGCTGGGCGCCGGTTTGCTGCCCGCGCACCGACCGAACGCCTGGCGTATATTGCGCCGAAGGGATCGCGGCGAAATCATCGAACGGATCATCCCGATCCTCGGCCCCGAACCCCGGATCGCGCCCGGCAGCAGGCAGCGGCGGCCAGACTGGTGGCAGGGGCTCGCATTGCCAGCGCGCGGCAAGCGGCACAGGCGCGGCCTGCATGGCGGCTGTCGCCCCCGGCGGCGGCGTCACCTCTACCGGATCGGGCCACTCCCAGCGCCCCTTGGGGTCAACCGGTCGCGCCTTGCGGGTCAAGGGCGGCTGCACCCCGGATGTGTCGCGGATCAGCGTTGACATGACGCGTCCTCGACCAGCCAGGCGCAAAGTTCAGGAAACGGGATGCCGCACAACGCCGCCTGTTCGGGGCTGAGCGATGTGGGCGTCATCCCCGGTTGCGTGTTGGTTTCCAGCAGCACAAGCCCGTCGAGTCCGCGCGCTTCGTCCCAGCGAAAATCGGTGCGGCTCAGACCCCGGCAGCCCAGCACCTGATGGGCGCGCAGCGCAAAATCCAGACAGGCCGCGAAGATCGGCTCAGGGAGTTCGGCGGGCACCACATGCCGCGAGCCACCCGGCTTGTATTTCGCGTCGTAATCGTACCAGCCATCGGTGATGATGTCGGTGACTGTCAGCGCCCGGTCGCCCAGCACGCTGACTGTCAATTCCCGGCCCGGAGCAAAAGCCTCGACCATCACCACCTCGGGCATCGCGGCATCCAGTTGCGGCGGGCCATTGTTGTCCTCGCCGACGATCCAGACACCAACCGACGACCCCTCGTTATAGGGCTTGACGACATAGGGTGGCGGCAGGACATGGCGCGCGCGAACCTCGGCCTTGCAGGCCAGGCGGCTTTCGACGATCGGCAGTCCGGCGGCGCGATAGCTGTCCTTGGTGCGCTGCTTGTCCATCGCCAACGCCGAGGACAGAACGCCCGAATGCGTGTAGGGAATGCCCAGCCACTCCAACATTCCCTGGACGCATCCGTCCTCGCCCAGCGGGCCGTGCAGCGCGTTGAACGCGACATCGGGACGCAGCGCGGCCAGCCGCTGCGCAAGGTCACGCCCAGCGTCCACCTCGACGACGTTGAAACCGGCCTCCCGCAGCGCAGCGGCGCATTCGCGCCCCGATGACAGAGACACCTCGCGCTCAGCCGAGGTGCCGCCCATCAAAACCGCAACTGTGGTGGCTGCCCTGCTCGACATGCCCACCAACTCTGCCTCACTGGGGCTTTTTGCCCCCATTATCCGTTATCGGCCGGTCTTCTTGCTTTGGCTTTGTCCGACCGTGCGGGTCTGATGCCCGCTCATTCCTGCGACGGGGCGGGTTCGCCCACGCGCATGATCTCCCATTCTAGCGAAATCCCGCTGTTTTGGAACACCCTTTTTCGCACCTCTTCACCCAACCCTTCCAGGTCGGCGGCACTAGCCCCGCCGGTGTTGACCAGAAAATTCGCGTGCATCGGCGACATTTGCGCCCCGCCGCGGGTCGCGCCGCGCATCCCGGCGGCGTCGATCACCGCCCAGGCCTTGAGGTCGTGGGTATCGTCCGCGCGCCCCGTCGAGGAAAAGCCCGAAGGATTGCGGAACGTGGAGCCTGCGGTGCGGTCCCTGGTTGGCTGCGTGGCATCGCGCTTGGCCAGTTGCTCGGTCATCCGCGCAGCCAGCACATCGGGATCGCCCGCCGGGGCCCGGAACGTGGCCGAGACCAGCACCGCTCCCTCGGGCAGGGTCGATTGCCGATAGCGCAGGTCGAGCGCGGCGGCGGGCATATCGCGCACCGTGCCGTCACGCAGCACCACGCGCACCGATTCCAGCCGATCCGCGACATACTGCCCGTAGCACCCGGCATTCATCCGCACCGCGCCGCCGATGGACCCGGGGATCGTGCGCAGGAACGTCAGATCCAGCCCTGCCTCGGCGGCTTTGCGCGCAACCTGCGCGTCCAGCGCCGCGCAACCCGCGATCACCCGATCGCCGTCAATCGTGATGCCGTTGAAGCCGCGCCCCAGACGGATCACCACCGCGCGGATACCGCCGTCCCGAACGATCAGGTTCGAGCCGACGCCCATCGGGAACACCGGCACATTGGGCGACAAGGCGGCCAGAAACCGTGCCAGATCGGTTTCATCCGCAGGCAGGAACAGCCAGTCGGCAGGCCCGCCCACGCGCAACCACGTCAGCCCGTCCAGCGGGCGGTTGGCGGTCAGCGAACCGCGCACGGGAATGTCGGAAATCTCGGTCATGGTGCTTGGTAGCGTGGCGCCGCGACCCTGTCCAGCGCGCCGCTATCGCTGCCCCCGACGCGGAAAATACCAGGCGACCAGCCCCACCAGCCCGCAGCCTGCCGCAACCGGTGTGGCAACGAACAGCGCGCCGATTGCATACCCGATGCCATCCCAGCCCTGCGCCTGGCGCCCCATCAGCAGCAGGATGGCCGCCAAGACCAGCAATCCCAAAGCCAGGATCATCGGCACGCGCGGCGCGAACACCCGCGCCAGAATGCCACCGATCACCACGCCGATTGCCGTGGCGCCAATAACCACGATCAGAATTTCCATGCGGCCCTCGCTGGTTTTCGCCCCCGATTATGGACGCGCCGCGCAGAAAATCAATCCCGTCGGCCCAGCCGCGATGCACCGGCACCCAAGGCAAGGCCCAGCGTCGTTGGCACCGACCACAGCACCACCATCATCGCATAACCCGCGCCGGCCTCGCCAAAGATCATGAACATCAGTGGCACCAGGAGAAATCCGGCCAGCGCCACGCCCAGCGCAAGAAACAGCGGCGCGCGCGGGGTCGAGGCGCGCGCCAGCGCGAACCCCGCGACCAGGCCGATCACCGCCCAGATCAGCGCATCCCAGACCGGGGCGCCCGTCATGCGCCCGCTCCGGCCAGTCGCGCGGGCAAGGCCTGCGCCCAAGCGCTGATCGTGCCCGCCCCCAGGCAGACGACGATG
>JAGRMK010000200.1:3485-6694 GCA_020441345.1 Paracoccaceae bacterium | reverse complement strand
GCGCCTCGGCCTGCACCAGCCCGACCAGCCCCTTGCCCCCGCGCGGTACGATCACGTCGATGACCCCCACCATGCGCAACATCTCGGCCACCGCCGCGCGGTCGCGGGTCGGCACCATCTGGATCGCCGCCTCGGGCAGTCCGGCTGCGCGCAGCCCCTCGACCATGCAGCCGTGTAACGCACCCGAGGAATGATAACTCTCGGAGCCGCCGCGCAAGATCACCGCGTTCCCCGCCTTGAGACACAGCGCGGCGGCGTCGGCGGTCACGTTCGGGCGGCTTTCGTAAATCACCCCGACAACCCCCAGCGGCGTGCGCACGCGGCGGATGTGCAACCCGCTGGGCCGATCCCACTCGGCCATCACCTGCCCGACCGGATCGTCCTGCGCGGCAATCGCACGCAACCCGTCGACGATTCCCTCGATGCGCGCATCGTCCAGCATCAGCCGATCCATCATCGCGCCCGACAGCCCCTTGTCGCGCCCGAACGCCAGGTCCCTGGCGTTCGCGGCCAGGATCTCGGCGCGCCGCGCCCAGACGGTCCGGGCGGCGGCGGTCAGGGCAAGGGTCTTGGCTTCTGGCGTGGCAAAGGCCAGCTCGGCCGCTGCGGCGCGCGCCGCTGCCCCGATCCCCGCCATCACCTGCGCAATATCCATGCCATCCATGTCCCTGCCCTTTCCCATCATCTGTCCCCAAATATCCTGGGGGTGAATGGCCCGAACGGGCCAGAGGGGGCAACGCCCCCTGCCTTTTTCCGGCCCGTCAGATCACCATGTCATCGCGGTGGATCACCGCCGCGCGCCCCGGATAGCCCAGGATCTCGGCGATCAGGTCGGTGTGTTTGCCGCGAATGGCGCGGGCTTCGTCGGCGGTGTAGCGCACCAGCCCCTGACCCAGAACCTGCCCGTCCGGCCCTTCGATCGACACGGGCTCACCCCGGCCGAACCGCTTGTCCACGCTCACCACTCCCGCCGGCAGCAGCGATTTTCCGGTGCGCAACGCCGCCACGGCGCCCGCGTCGATGCGCAATACGCCACGCGGTTTCATCGCCGCGATCCAGCGTTTGCGCGCAGCCTGTGGGTCGCCCTGGGCGGCGAACCAGGTGCAGGGCGCGCCGGCGATGATCGCCGAGATCGGCTGCATCTGGTTGCCGGCCGCGATGACCATCGCGCACCCTCCCGCGGTGGCGGTGCGCGCGGCGGTGATCTTGGTTTTCATCCCGCCCTTCGACAGGCCCGAGACCGGATCGCCCGCCATCGCCTCGATCTCGGGTGTGATCGCGGGCACGATATCCAGCCGCCGCGCCATCGGGTCGGTATGCGGGTTGCCGGTGTAAAGCCCATCCACATCCGAGAGCAGCACCAGCTGATCCGCGCCGATGGTGATCGCCACCTGCGCCGCCAGCCGGTCGTTGTCGCCGTAGCGGATTTCATCGGTGGCGACGGTGTCGTTCTCATTGACGATCGGCACCACGCCAAGCGCCAGCAAGGTTTCCATCGTCGCGCGGGTGTTCAGGTAGCGGCGGCGATCCTCGGTATCTTCCAGTGTCACCAAAACCTGCGCGGTGGTGATGCCATGCGGAGCCAGCACCTCTTCATAGGCGCGAGCCAACTGGATCTGGCCGACGGCGGCGGCAGCCTGGGATTGTTCCAGCGCCAACACTCCGGCAGGCAGCCGCAGCACCCGGCGCCCCAGCGCGATGGAGCCCGACGAGACCAGCACCACATCCGCGCCGCGCGCCTTGGCTTGCACCACGTCCAGCGCCAGCGCCTTGAGCCAGTCGGATTTGAGCCGCCCGCTAGCCGCATCGACCAACAGCGCCGATCCGATCTTGATCACCAGCCGCCGTGCCTGCGTCAGCACCGGCAGCGCACGGGTTTCGGTCAGGGTTGCCAAGGCGCGCTCTCCTCATCGGCCGTGGCCTCCGCGCGTTGGGCCGAGATCTCGGTCCACAGGGCGCGCAGCACTTGCTGCACCCCCTTACCGGTCGCTGCCGACAGGACATAGACGCGGGCACCGCTCGCTTTTTCCAGCGCGGCGGTCCGCTCGGCGATTTCCTCATCGGTCAGCGCATCGGCCTTGTTGAGCCCGACAAGGCGCGGCTTGTTGGCGACGATCTCGGAGTAAAGCGACAATTCGGTGTCGATGATGCGAAAATCCTCGGCGACATCCTCGGAGGTGCCGTCAACCATGTGAAACAACACCGCGCAGCGCTCGATATGGCCAAGGAACTGATCGCCCAGCCCGCGGCCTTCGCTGGCGCCTTCGATCAGGCCGGGAATATCGGCCATGACGAATTCCCGCCCGTCAACGCCAACCACGCCCAGATTGGGGTGCAACGTGGTGAACGGATAGTCGGCGATCTTTGGCCGCGCGTTCGAAGTGGCCGAAAGGAACGTCGATTTCCCCGCGTTCGGCAGCCCGGCCAGCCCCGCGTCGGCAATCAGCTTGAGGCGCAGCCAGATCTCGCGTTCGACCCCCTCTTGCCCCGGATTGGCGCGGCGCGGCGCCTGGTTGGTCGCGGTCTTGAAATGCAGGTTGCCCCAACCGCCATTGCCGCCCTTGGCCAGAAGCACGCGCTGGCCGACCTCGGTCAGATCGGCGAGCACGGTTTCACCGTCCTCTTCCAGGATTTCGGTGCCGGCGGGCACCTTCAGCACGATGTCGTCGCCATCCTTGCCGGTGCGCTGCTTGCCCATGCCGGGAATGCCATTGCCGGCGAAGAAATGCTGCTGATAGCGGAAATCGATCAGCGTGTTCAGCGCGGGCACGCATTCGGCCCAGACATCGCCGCCACTGCCGCCATCACCACCATCCGGACCGCCGTATTCGATGAATTTTTCGCGGCGAAAGCTGATGCAGCCATTTCCGCCCGAGCCCGAGCGGATCGTGACCTTGGCGAGATCGAGGAATTTCATGTCAGGGTTCCAAGGTTGCGCTGGCCAGAGCGATAGCCTGAGCCGCGCGTTGGATCAAGGCCCGCGCCATCGCGGACCGGCAGGTCGGGGCGGCACCCCGGGCGGTTCAGCCCATGCGCCGCAGATAGGTCCAGGTTGGCACCGCGCAGCCGCGTGCCACCGAATAGGCTTCGGCGTCCGAGATGTATTCGAACCCGGACTGGGTCAGAATCCGGGCCGAAACAGGGTTGTCCTGGAACACTTCGGCAAAAACGGTGCGGTTCTTGTGCGGGTTTGCCGCCAGCAACAGGCC
>JAGRMK010000200.1:0-3374 GCA_020441345.1 Paracoccaceae bacterium | reverse complement strand
GCCCCGCCCGACGATCCGTCGATCGCCCACACATCCTCGTCGCGTCCAGAGACCAGCGACGCGCGGATAAACGCCTCGGCCGCGCCCGGCGGCAGAGGGTGCGGGATCGACCGCGTGCCCAGGGCAACGCGCTTGTCGGACACGTAGCGCGTCAACAGTTCCGTGTCGGCCTCGCGCAGCGGGCGCAGAAGCATCCGCTCTGCCGCGATCGTCTCCGCGGGGCGGGTGATGACGGGCGGTGCGGGGGTCGAAACGTTCATGGTATTTCCCGGGGCGTGACGGATCGATGACTCAGGGGGTGGAAAACGAAAGGGGCCGGCAGTTTCCTGTCCGGCCCCCGTGTAACTGAGAATGATGAATTCCGCGTGTTACTCGGCGGCCTCGCTGACCGGAACGATCGACACGAAGCTGCGGCCCTTGAGGCCCTTGCTGAACGAGACGTGACCATCGGCCAGCGCGAACAGGGTGTGATCCTTGCCCATGCCGACGCCGGTGCCCGGCCAATGCTTTGTGCCGCGCTGGCGCACGATGATGTTGCCGGCGGTCGCAGCCTGACCACCGTAGATTTTCACGCCAAGACGGCGACCGGCCGAGTCGCGGCCGTTGCGGGATGAACCGCCTGCTTTTTTATGAGCCATGGTTTCTCTCCTTAGCCTTAAGCCAGTTCTTTGGCCTGCTCTACCCACTCGGGCTTCACTTTGGCGCCGTCGAAGGTGTCCGGGTCAACCGCCGCCAACTGGGCGTAGGTGGTGATGCCAGCGTCGTTCAGCTTCTTGGCGGCGGCAGGGCCGACACCCGTGATCGCCGTCAGATCGTCGCCAGCGGGCGCGGCCGCGGCTTTGGCCGGAGTGGAAACGCCCGCGTCAGCCTTGGGGGCAGAGCCCGACCCGATCGCCGCCTTGACACCGGTCGCATCCGCGCCCGAGGTCAGGATGTCGGTCACGCGGACCAGCGTCAGCTTCTGGCGGTGGCCCTTGGTGCGCTGCGAGCTGTGCTTGCGGCGGCGCTTCACGAAGTGAATCACCTTCTCGCCCTTGATCTGGTCGATCACCTGGGCCTGAACCGCAGCGCCGTCAACCAGCGGTGCACCGATGATCGTGGACTCGCCACCGACCATCAGAATTTCGTTGAACTGAACAGTTTCGCCAGCATCCGCCGCCAGACGTTCGACGCGAAGAACGTCGCCCGACTGCACACGATACTGCTTGCCACCAGTTTTGAGGACTGCAAACATCGTCCTGTTTTCCTTCGTCTTGACCGCGTTCTGTGGCCCCCGTTGCCGGGCGTTGTGGCTGATGCCGCCGTCGAACTGCGCCCCCCGCGATCGGGAGGATGATGATAAAAGCACAGCCCCGCAACGGATGTGCGGGGCATGTGCGCGGTCTATCGGGCATTTGCGGCGACAAGTCAAGCGCCGGGTGCCCCCGATCCCGAGCCGGACCGGTGAAAAAGCGGCCCGGACACAGAGCCCGGGCCGCATGTCACGGGTCCGCTGTCAGGTCACAGGAACTGACAGGTCCAGGCGCCGAACCAGTTGCGCGAGTTCTGGCACAGACCGTTGAACATCGCCTGTGCGTTGTTGGTGTTGCCGGGACCGCTGATCGGCGACGCGCCCTGAACCTTGTAGATGTCGCTGACATAGCCCCACGAGGTCACCGCGTAGATGATATTGCGCGCCGTGTTATAGCCCGCAAAGGCGCTGTCGCGGATCTCGCCGATGTTCTGGATGTGGGGCCCACCACTCGACCCGCCACGCATGCCGGTGCCATAGAGGTAATCGGGTCCACCGCTCAGTGCGGTTTCCTCGATATGCTGGCTGATGGTCATTTGCCCGCCGTCATAGTAGTTTGACGGATACCCGATCTGCGTCAGGAAATTGTAGCCCATCGTGCAGTTCTCATAGCAAAAGCCGAACCAGCCGAGCGCGACGCCCGGGAACTGGCCGCGTACTGCCGTATTGCTGCCCTGCCACAGTCGGCCGCAAATCGCCATGGCTACATCGTAACCCTGCTGGATAGAGCCGTTGTTGAACCAGCCATCGGTGGTCGCATAGCGAACGGTCTGACACCAGCCATAGTATTGATTGGTGCGCGGATAGTTCTGAGCATAAGCTGGATAGAAATAGCCGTCGCGGTTCCAGCCGTTGACGCCGTTTTCACCATCATGCACGCAATGCCCCGCGGTGATCAGGATCGTGCGCTGGATAAGCGCCGCGGTGCAAGTGTACCAGCCGCCGTCAGCGGCCTGGAACAGAAGCTGCCCGGCCTGCCGATACGGCGCATAGGTCGCCGGGAACGGAAACTGAAGATAGTCGTTATAGTGGTAGATGGTGTTCAGATTGCCGTTGCCATAATTCTGCGGTGCGACGGCGCCAGACCCCTGCGGCGCGGTGCCGGTCAGGTCTTCGAGGGTCGAAAAGGACATCGACCGCGTCATGCCGGACTCAACCGGCCCGGCATTGCCCTGGCTGATCACCGGGGCCGCCACCCGCACGACGCTCTGGCCGATCGGCACCGACGCCGCGCCCCCCAGAGCCGCGGGCGACGCCGCGCCTCCGGTAAACGGGCTATCCGTCAACAGGTTCTCCATCGGGATCGCCGTTGCCGCAACCTGCTCAAGCTGCGCGGCCGTCATCGGCCCGCGCTGCGCCGAGGTCAGCGGTGAAAAGACCTGCGCCTGCGCCGCTCCGGCCAAGACCGCAAGCGCGAGTCCCGCCGACATGACGCCCTTTGCAAGGCGCCGTTCCAATATCCGCACCATGTCTATCCCTCCAATTCCTCAAAGACTTCAATATAACCGGGCACCGTGGCGTTGCGCGCCGGACGATGCGGGGCCACCCATGCCTCTTTCATAAACCCGGCAACCGATTCCCACAACCTCGGCGCGCGGGTCCGGTCGGGCTTTGCGGCGGATTGCGAAGGGTCGTCGCGATTTAGCGGTTTACCCCTCACAGGGGCTCGGTTAACCCTTGCCAAAGGTTCAATTCAGCCTCTGGGGAACAGTGTGTCATGGCTCAGGCGCGCATCGGCATCGTTATCCGCACCAAGGACCGCCCGCTGTTCGTGGCACGGGCGCTGCGCTGCGTGTTGACCCAGACCTGCCGCGACTGGTCGGTCGTGCTGGTCAACGATGGTGGCGATACGTCGGTCTTGCAGCGCGCAATCGCCGCCGACGATCTGACCGCGCCGTTTGCCGATGGCCGGATGCGTGTCCTGACCCATGCGCAGTCGGTCGGCCGATCCGAGGCGTTCAACCGCGCCGCCGCGATGCTGGACACCGAATTCGTCTGCTGTCTCGATGACGATGACACCTGGGAGCCCGAGTTCCTGGAAAGGCTGGTCGCGTTCCACGATGCAACCCGGTCTCTGGCGCCT
>JAGRMK010000199.1:522-2566 GCA_020441345.1 Paracoccaceae bacterium | reverse complement strand
TGATCTTGTAGGCCATGGTTTTCACGCCCCAGTATTCGGTCATGGCGATCGTGCCGCCGTTGTCCGAGATAATGGCAGTGAAGTGGTCCATGAGGCCTTCGGCCTGCGCGCTGGACAGATCCTGGCGCGCGATCATGACATGCTCATACAGAGGCATGCGGTCTCCAATCTTGATCAAGGCGCATTTCATAAGGCGGGCGATACGCCCCGCTGTGCCCGCCCACGAGAGACTGCGCCGGATTCGTGGGATACAGCGGGATGGGGCCTTATAGCGGGAATCGCCCCCGGCGCAAGGGGTCGGGTTCAATGCCGCCACCTCGGCGCTGGTGCTGAACAGGTTAACCATGCACTTGCCCGCCGGTTTCCCCCTTGCTAGGCTTTCCGTTCAACAGTCACCGCCTTTCGGATTGTGGGGGTCCGCCATGTGGGAACGGTTGTTTGACCGCTTTTTATCGCACCTCGTGCGCCAGGGGGCGTTGCGGGTCACCATGCCGGACGGCTCGGTTCAAAGCTACGGTCCCGGTGATGACACAGCCCCTGACATCCGCATCACCCTGACCGGCGACGACACCATCCGCCGCCTTGTCACCAACCCGCACCTGGCGGCGGGCGAATGCTACATGGACCAGTCCCTGCGCATCGAGAATGATGACCTGCACGGATTCCTGGAACTGGTGCTGCGCAACATCGCGGCGGGGCACGACGGCGCGCTCAGCCGCCTGCAACAGGGCTGGCGGGATCTGACCCGCGGCATCAGCCAGCGCAACCCGGCCGGACGCTCGCGTAGCAATGTCGCGCATCACTACGACCTGTCGGCGGGGCTCTATGATCTGTTCCTGGACGATGATCGGCAGTATTCCTGCGCCTATTTCAAGACGCCCGAGGACAGTCTGGACCAGGCGCAGGCTCAGAAGAAGGCGCATATCGCGCGCAAGCTGTGCCTGGAACCGGGAATGCGCGTGCTCGACATCGGCTGTGGCTGGGGCGGCATGGCGTTGACGCTGGCGCGCGATTTCGGGGCGCGGGTGCATGGCGTCACCTTGTCCGAGGAACAGATCAAGATCGCCCGAGCGCGTGCGAAGGCAGCCGGTCTTGAGGATCGCGTCACCTTCGACCTGATCGACTACCGTGCGGTGTCCGGCGAGTTCGACCGCATCGTTTCGGTGGGGATGTTCGAACATGTCGGCGTGCCGCAGTACCGGCAGTATTTCCGCAAGCTGCACCAGTTGCTGACCGAGGACGGCGTGGCTCTGGTTCACACCATCGGTCGCGCCACGCCACCCGGATCGACGAACCCGTGGATCACCAAATACATCTTTCCGGGGGGCTATATTCCGGCCCTGTCCGAGACCATGGCAGCGGTGGAACGCGAAGACCTCTGGGCCACCGACATCGAAAACTGGCGGCTACATTACGCGATGACCCTGCGCCACTGGCACGACCGGTTCATGGCACGGCGCGATGAGGCGGCACGGCTCTATGATGAGCGATTCGTGCGGATGTGGAAATTCTACCTGGCCGCGTCCGAGCAGGTTTTCCGCTTTTCCGGCCAGTGCGTCTATCAGCTGCAACTGGCGCGGCGCCAGGATGCGGTGCCGCTGACCCGCGACTACCTCTATGCCGGATAGGCGATTTCCGGTTCCCAGACCGCGCAAAGCGCATTAGGACCGACGCCTGACACGTTCCACAGATCGGAGACCGACATGAGCCGCGCATTCGTCTTTCCGGGCCAGGGGGCCCAGACCATCGGCATGGGCCGCGACCTGGCCGAGGCCTATCCCGCCGCGCGCGCCGTTTTCGACGAGGTGGATGACGCACTGGGCGAAAACCTGTCGGCGCTGATCTGGGGCGGCGACATCGCCGACCTGACGTTGACCGCGAACGCCCAACCCGCGTTGATGGCGACCTCGCTTGCCGCGCTGCGCGCGCTCGAAGCAGAAGGGTTCGCGGTAACCGATGCGGCCTTTGTCGCCGGGCATTCGCTGGGAGAATATTCGGCGCTGGCCGCCGTGGGCGCGCTGAGCGTCGCCGACACGGCGCGCCT
>JAGRMK010000199.1:0-422 GCA_020441345.1 Paracoccaceae bacterium | reverse complement strand
GTCGCCGCCGAGGCCGCGGCCGAAACGGGCGGGGGTGAAATCTGCCAGGCCGCGAATGACAACGATCCGGCGCAGGTCGTGGTGTCCGGCCACAAGGCCGCCGTCGAGCGGGCCTGCGAACTGGCCAAGACGCGTGGCGCGAAACGCGCGCTGCTGCTGCCGGTCTCTGCCCCTTTCCACTGCGCGCTGATGCAACCCGCCGCCGACGCGATGGCCGAGGCGCTGGCCAGCGTTACCATCGCGGCACCCAAGGTGCCGCTGGTCGCCAACGTTCGCGCCGAGGCGGTCACCGACCCCGACACGATCCGGGCCTTGCTGGTCGAGCAGGTGACCGGGTCGGTCCGTTGGCGCGAATCGGTGGTCTGGATGGCCGGTCAAGGTGTGACCGAAGCCTGGGAAATCGGCGCCGGCAAGGCGCTGTC
>JAGRMK010000198.1 GCA_020441345.1 Paracoccaceae bacterium | reverse complement strand
GCGGTGGCTGCCTCGTTGGGCTGGGTCCCGTCATTCAGGATCGCGCCCATGATCTCGTTTTCCATAGCCAGGCTGAATTCCATGTTGGTCAGCAACTGGCCGACATTCGGGCATTCGCCGACATAGCCCGCGCGGGTGTTGGTATAGACTTCGGCCCCGCCATAGTTCGGACCAAAGTAATCGTCGCCGCCGTCCAGATAGGTCAGGTCGAAATTGGCGTTCATCGGGTGCGGTGCCCAGCCCAGAAAGACCACCGGCTGTTCGCGGCGCTCAGAGCGCTGGACCTGAGCCAGCATTCCCTGTTCCGAGCTTTCGACGACACGAAAGCCGCTCAGGCCAAAGGCGTCGGCCTCGATCATGTCAAGGATCAGGCGGTTGCCGTCGTTGCCCGGCTCGATGCCATAGATGCTTCCCTCCAGCGCGTCGCGGTGCGTGGCGATGTCGGCGAAGCTGGTGATGCCCAGCGCGGCGCCGGCAGCGTTGGTGGCCAGCGTGTATTTCGCGCCCGCCAGGTTGCGGCGCACGGTGTCGACGGTGCCGGCCTCGCGGTAGGGGGCGATATCGGCCTCCATCGTGGGCATCCAGTTGCCCAGGAACACGTCGATGTCGCCCGACGCCAACGACGTATAAGTCACCGGCACGGACAGCAGCAGCACCTCGGTCTGGTAGCCCAGCGCGCCCAGCACCGTCGAGGCCACGGCGGTGGTGGCGGTGATATCCGTCCAGCCCACATCCGAAAAGCGCACCGTGCCGCAATCGGCAAAGGCGGGCGCGGTCATCAGGGCAAAGGCGGCGGTGGCGGTGGAAAAACGGGTGAATTTCATCATTGTCTCCTGTTGGCGGTTTTTGTTGATTGACGAGTCAATAAACGATCGTCTAGCAGGGAATCAACTGGTTTGACGGGTTGGGTCCGAATTGAACCGTGCGAAAGGGGATCTCATCGTGCCCAAGATCGGCATGGAGCCTATACGACGCGCCTCTCTGATCAAGGCCACAATCGCCGAAATCGGCGATGTGGGCAGTCTGGAGGTCACGGTCAGTCGGATCGCCAAGCGCGCGGGCATGTCCTCGGCGTTGGCGCATCATTACTTCGGATCCAAGGAAGCGATCTTTCTGGCCGCGATGCGGCATGTCCTGACGGTCTATGGGGCCGAAGTGCGGGGCGCGATGGCCGCGGCCGAAACGCCCGAGGGGCGCGCGCGGGCGATCATCCGGGCCTCGTTCTCGTCGGCGAATTTCCGGCGTGAGGTGATCGCGGCCTGGCTGAATTTCTACGTGCTGGCCCAGACCCGGCCCGATGTCCGGCGGCTGCTGACGGTCTACCAGCGGCGCCTCGTGTCGAACCTGACGCACGCGCTGCGACCCCGGCTTGACGCCCGCGCGCCCGAGATCGCGGGATCCATCGCGATGCTGATCGACGGTGCCTATCTGCATGCCGCGCTGGGCGCCGACACCCCGAACGCCGCCCACGCCATCGCGCGGGTCGAGGCTTATCTGATGCTCGAATTGAAAGGGGCCTGAAATGCGCGCCCAGCCTGTTGCCAGCCACTTCATTGACGGCGCCTATGTCGAGGATACGACCGGCGCGCCGATCCTGTGCACCTATGCCGCCACCGGCGAAGACATCGCCCGGCTGCACGAGGCCACCCCGCCGCTGATCGAGGCGGCGATGGCCGCGGCGGCGCGGGCACAGATCGCCTGGGCGGCGCTGCGCCCGGTCGAGCGGGGCCGCGTGTTGCACAAGGCCGCAGAGATCATCCGCGCCCGCAACCGCGAATTGTCGGAACTGGAAACCCTGGACACCGGCAAGCCGTTGCAGGAAACGCTGGTTGCCGATGCCAGCTCTGGTGCCGATGCGCTGGAATATTTCGCCGGCTTCGCCGCCACCGTGACCGGCCAGACCGTGCCCGTCGGCGGCGGCGATTTCGTCTATACCCTGCGCGAGCCGCTGGGCGTCTGCGTCGGTATCGGAGCGTGGAACTATCCCACGCAGATCGCCTGCTGGAAGGCCGCGCCTGCCCTGGCGTTCGGCAATGCGATGGTGTTCAAACCGTCCGAGGTGACGCCGCTCTGCGCGCTGAAAATCGCCGAGATCCTGATCGAGGCGGGCGCACCGCCGGGCCTGTTCAACGTCGTTCAGGGGCGCGGCGCGGTGGGGGGCGCGCTGGTCACCGACCCGCGCACCGCCAAGGTCAGCCTGACCGGATCGGTTCCCACGGGCCGCAAGGTCTATGCCGCCGCCGCCGAGGGCATCCGCAACGTGACGATGGAACTGGGCGGCAAGTCGCCGCTGATCGTGTTCGACGACGCCAGTCTGGAGGATGCGGTCGGTGCGGCGATGCTGGGCAATTTCTATTCCTCGGGACAGATCTGTTCGAACGGCACGCGCGTTTTCGTGCAAAAGGGCATCAAGGCGCGGTTCCTCGACCGGCTCAAGGCCCGCACCGAGGCCATCGTCATCGGCGAACCGCTGGACGAGGCCACGCAATTCGGCCCGATGATCACCGCCGACCACCTGGACAAGGTGATGGGCTATGTCGAACGCGGTCTGGCCGAGGGGGCGACCCTGCTGACCGGTGGCGCGCGGCTGAACCGGCCGGGCACCTACATGCAGCCGACGGTGTTCGCCGATGTCACCGACACGATGACCATCGCCCGCGAAGAGATCTTTGGCCCGGTCATGGCGGTGCTCGATTTCGAAACCGAGGACGAGGCGATCCGCCGCGCCAACGCCACCGAATTCGGCCTGGCGGCTGGGGTGTTCACCGCCGATCTGGCCCGCGCGCACCGTGTCGCAGCGCGGGTCGAGGCGGGCACCTGCTGGATCAACGCCTATAATCTGACCCCGGTCGAGGCCCCGTTCGGCGGCTCGAAACTGTCGGGTGTCGGGCGCGAGAACGGCCATGCCGCGCTGGAATACTACACACAGGTGAAATCGGTCTATGTGGGCACCGGCCCGGTCGACTCGCCGTATTGACCCAAAGGGGGCCGGGCGACCGGCTGAGACAGACATGAACGCGGACTATGTGATTGTGGGTGCCGGCTCTGGTGGGTCGGCTGTGGCGTATCGCTTGGCCGAGGCCGGTAAATCGGTGGTGGTCATTGAATTCGGCGGATCGGATGCCGGGCCGTTCATCCAGATGC
>JAGRMK010000197.1 GCA_020441345.1 Paracoccaceae bacterium | reverse complement strand
ATCTTGCCGAAAAATACTCTGGGGGTGAGGCCCGCAGGGCCGAGGGGGCAACGCCCCCTTCAGCGCCGCATTCGTTCAAGCAATGCCAGAGAGACGTAGCCATCCGGCGGCAGACCGTTCGCGGCCTGCCAGTCGCGCACGGCCGACAGCGTGCCAGACCCGACGCGGCCGTCGATCGCCCCGGAATAATGCCCGGCGCGTTGCAGCAGGCGCTGCAATTCCTCCCGCTCGGACCGGCTCAGCGGGCGGTCGTCGCGCGGCCAGTCAGCGACGAACCCGTCTTCTCCGCGCAACCGGTCCGCCAGATGCCCGACACCGATCGCATAGGCATCGGCGTTGTTGTAGCGCTTGATCACCCGGAAATTCTGGAAAGCCAAGATCGCGGGGCCCTGCGACCCGGCGGGGAACATCAACGTCGCTTCGCCAGATGTCGGCAGCGCCACGCCGCGCTGGCCACGGATCCCCAGCGCGACCCATTCCTGCACGCCGCGCCGTGTATTCGCGAGGCGCGGATTGAAACCGCTGGGCACACGCACCTCGACTCCCCAGGGCTGACCCCGCGTCCAGCCATGCCGCGACAGGTAAGCCGCCGTCGAGGCCAGAGAATCCGTCGGGTCGTCCGACCAGATGTCGCGATGCCCGTCGCCACGGAAATCGACCGCATAGGCCAGATAGCTGGTCGGAATGAACTGCGTGTGGCCCATCGCCCCGGCCCAACTGCCGACCAGGTGGCGCTCGTCCACATCGCCTGCTTGCAGGATCTGCAACGCGCCGATCAACTGTTGTTCATAGAAATTCGACCGCCGGCTGCTGATTGCCAGCGTGGTGAGTGCCGGGATGATCCGGGTCGAGCCGCGCAGGCTGCCATAGGCGCTCTCCATGCCCCAGATCGCGACGACGACTTCGCGGTCCACACCATAGCGGTCTTCGATTTCATCCAGCACACGCCGGTGTTCGCGCAGCATCGCGCGACCGTTGCGGATCCGCGATTCCGATACCGCGCTGTCCAGATAGGCCCAGATCGGGCGGCTGAATTCCGGCTGGCGCGATTCGCGTTGCAGAATGTCGGGGTCCAGTTGCACCCCGGCAAAGGCCCGGTCGAAGACCCGCGTCTGGATACCCTGCGCCAGCGCCCGGCTGCGAAATCCACGTAGCCATCGCTCAAGGCTGGCACTGCGCGGCTGGCCCAGATGATCGGGCCGCGCGGCCGGGAACAGCGACCGGGTCGGCGCGATCCCGGCGTTGATCGGCGCCTGCTGAGCCAGCACGGGCGTGGGCACTTGTCTGGATTGTTGAGCGGGGCGGGGCTGCGGGATCAGGGATCGATCAACCGAGGCCGCGACATCGGTCACGATCAGCGACGCGGCAATCAGCCCGAGGACTCCGGCGTGACGTTGCATTCTTGGCCTGCTCTTCCTGGGTCTCTTTTCCGGTGATTCTAACGCAAGTTGCGCGATCACGAAAGCCGTGGCGGTTCAGGTGAGCGGAACCACGCAATCGCAAATCCGCAGCTTGACCCGCGTGCCGATCGGATGTTGCGCACCGGGGCCAGAGATGACAACCATACTTTGATCGCCGTCCTGAACCCAATAGATCTGGTCATGTCCCCGGAACTCACGCCCGACAATGGTGGCGCCGCTGTTCTGGTCGGGCTCAAGCATGATCTGTTCCGGGCGAACCGACAAGGCAACCGCACCATTCGCGGCCCGCGACAAGGGCAGGCTGCCGAACGCGGTCTGCACATGCATCCCGTCCGCCGTGCCGCGCAAGATATTGGACCGGCCTATGAAATTGGCGACGAATTCGCTGACCGGGTTCGAATAGATCTCGTCCGGGGTGCCGACCTGCACGACGCGCCCGTGGTCCATCACCGCGATACGGTCGGCCAGAGCCAGTGCCTCTTCCTGGTCGTGGGTGACCAGGATCCCCGCCGATCCGGTCGCCTTCAGCAGCTTGCGCACCTCTTGCCGGGTTTCTACCCGCATCTTGGCATCGAGGTTGGAAAACGGCTCGTCCAGCAGGATCAGCTTCGGCGCCACGGCAAGCGCGCGCGCCAGCGCCACGCGCTGTTGTTGCCCACCGGAAAGCTGATGAGGCCGCCGCTTGCCCAGATGCGCCAACCCGACAAGTCTGAGCATTTCTTCCGCACGCGCCTTGGCCTCGGATCGCGACAGCTTGCGCAACCCGAATTTCACGTTGTCCAGCACGCTCAGATGCGGAAACAACGCGTAATCCTGAAACACGAAGCCGATGCCGCGCGCCTCGGGTGTCAGATGGGTGATGTCGCGGTTCTCGAACAGGACGCGGCCTTCGTCGGGGTGTTCGAATCCACCGATCATCCGCAGCGTCGTGGTCTTGCCGCAGCCAGACGGCCCCAGCAGCGCCAGCAGTTCGCCTTCGCCCAGCACCAGGCTGACACGCTCGACCGCCGCGCCTTCGGCATGGGCGAAGGTCTTGCGCAGCCGGTCCACTTCCAGCAGCGGCTTGGTTGGACGTTGACGGAATCCCATCATCGTCGCCTCGGCCGGCATGCGGAACGTCAGGGTCTTTGGCAGCTCGGACATGCAGTTCTCGGGCCCTGTGGCTTTGTGGGTTCTGGCCAATTCCAACCGTTGCACTTGGTTATGATCCACGGGCCCGGATGTCAAATTGCTTTACGTCCGGTTGTTGACCGCCTGGTCAGACCGGGGGATTGCACGGCGCGGGTCCAACGCGCATACTCGACCGCTGAACCGACGCCCGGATGACCCCATGACGCACCCCCAAAGCCACGTCCGCAACCCCGGAATGCCGCTAACGACGGATTGGTTTGACCGCGTGCAGGTCAATCGCCCGGCAACCGAGCGCCGCGCCGCCAGCCTGACTACCCGCCGCAGCGTGAAGAAAGAGCACCAGGCCGCCTGGCTCGTCAAGGCAATCACCTGCACCGATCTGACGACGCTGGCGGGCGACGACACCGCCGAGCGCGTGCAGCGGCTCTGCGCCAAGGCCCGCCGCCCGCTGGGTGACGCCATCGTTGCCGGTCTGGGCCTGCCGGACATGCCGGTGACAGGTGCGGTTTGCGTCTATCCGACGATGGTCGCCACAGCGAAACGCGCGCTGTCGAACTCGGGCATTCCAGTCGCCTCGGTCGCCACGGGCTTTCCCGCCGGGCTGATGCCACTGGACCTGCGGCTGGCCGAGATCCGCTATGCGGTGGATCAGGGCGCGGATGAAATCGACATCGTCATCACCCGTGAACATGTGTTCAAGGGTAATTGGCCCGCGCTTTACGATGAAATCGCCGCGATGCGCGAGGCCAGCGGTGCCGCGCACATGAAGGCGATTCTGGCGACCGGCGAACTCAGCACCCTGTCCAATGTCTATGCCGCCTCGATGGTGGCGATGCAGGCCGGCGCCGATTTCATCAAGACCTCGACCGGTAAGGAACCCGTCAACGCGACGCTGCCCGTATCGCTGACCATGGTGCGGGCGCTGCGAGACTATGGTGCGCGCACCGGCGTTCAGATCGGCTTCAAGCCCGCAGGCGGGATCAAGACCGCCAAGGACGCGATCGCCTGGCAGATCCTGATGAAAGAGGAACTGGGCCGCCGCTGGCTGGAGCCCGATCTGTTCCGCTTCGGCGCCTCGTCGATGCTGGCCGATATCGAGCGCCAGCTGGAACACCATGTCACCGGGCGTTACGCCGCCTCGCACCGCCACGCCATCGCCTGAGCCAGAGTTTGAGGATATCATGCCAACCGTTACCGAGGCCTTGACGCTCATGGATTACGGTCCTGCCCCCGAGTCACCCGCCGTCGCGCTCGACTGGCTCAAGGACCGCACATTCGGCCATTTCATCAACGGCGCCTTTACCAAGCCCGATAAACGCTTTGCCACCGTCAACCCGGCCAACGGCGCAGAACTGGCGCAAGTTGCACAGGGCAGCACCGGAGACGTGGACAAGGCCGTGAAAGCGGCACGCAAAGCGGCAAAGGGTTGGGCGGCCCTGCCCGGTCACGACCGTGCGCGGCATCTCTATGCGCTGGCCCGGCTGATCCAGAAGCGCGAACGGCTGTTCGCGGTGCTGGAATCGATGGACAACGGCAAACCGATCCGCGAAAGCCGCGACATCGACGTGCCGCTGGCCGTGCGCCATTTCTACCATCACGCCGGTTGGGCCGAACTGATCGCCGATGAGTTCCCCGATCACCGCCCGCATGGGGTCTGCGGCCAGATCATTCCCTGGAACTTCCCGCTGCTGATGCTGGCCTGGAAACTCGCGCCGGCGCTGGCGGCGGGCAATACCGTGGTGCTGAAACCCGCCGAGCAGACTCCGCTGACCGCGTTGCTGTTCGCCGAACTCTGTGCCGAGGCCGGTCTGCCAAAGGGTGTCGTGAATATCGTTACCGGCGACGGTCGCACCGGGGCGGCGCTGGTCGATCACCCGGACGTGGACAAGATCGCCTTTACCGGCTCGACCGAGATCGGCCGCGCGATCCGGGCGGCCTCGGCAGCGACCGGTAAGGCGCTGACGCTGGAACTGGGCGGCAAATCGCCGTTCATCGTCTTTGCCGAGGCCGACCTGGATGCCGCCGTCGAGGGCGTCGTGGATGCCATCTGGTTCAATCAGGGCGAGGTCTGTTGCGCCGGGTCGCGGATTCTGGTGCAGGAATCGGTCGCTGACCCCTTCACCGCACGGCTGAAGGCCCGCATGGCGACGCTACGTGTCGGCGATCCGCTGGACAAATCCACCGACATCGGCGCGGTGGTTGATCACACCCAGTTGCAGCGCATTCGCGGCATCGTCGATCAAGCTGTCGCGCAGGGCGCGGTTCTGCACCAGGCGCCGATCCCCAACGGGCCCGGCAGTTTCTGCCCTCCCGGCTTGCTGACCGATCTGGGTGCGGCGAATATCGCCATGACCGAGGAAATCTTTGGCCCCGTTGTCACGCTGATGACCTTCCGCACCCCCTCTGAAGCGGTGGAACTGGCCAACAACACGCGCTACGGGCTTGCCGCGTCGGTCTGGTCCGAGAATATCACCACCGCGCTCGATATCGCGGCGCAGGTCAAGGCGGGCGTTGTCTGGATCAACGGCACAAACATCTTCGACGCGAACGCGCCCTTTGGAGGAATGCGCGAATCGGGCTTTGGCCGCGAGGGCGCGCGCGAGGGGATGCTGGCCTATCTGACCCGCGACGAGGCAACGGGCGCCGACCGCAAGCCCGCCGATGCGCCCTCTGCCCTGCCCGACGGGGCGACGGGCGACGCCATCGACCGCACCCGCAAGCTCTATATCGGCGGCGCGCAAAAACGCCCTGATGGCGGCGCATCCTATGCCGTGCCGGGCGCGCAGGTGCCGCTGGGCAACCGCAAGGACATCCGCAACGCCGTCGAGGCCGCGCACAAGGCGGGCGGCTGGTCGAAAGTGACCGGGCACAACCGCGCGCAGGTGCTCTATTTCCTGGCCGAGAACCTGAACGCCCGCGCCGCCGATTTCGCAACGCTGGTCGGCAAGGAAGAGGTGCAGACCGCCATCGCCCGTGCCTTTTACTGGGCTGCCTGGGCCGACAAATACGACGGGCGCGTGCATGCGACGCAGAGCGCGCATGTCACGCTGGCAATGAAGGAACCGTTCGGCGTCATCGGCATCGTTTGCCCCGAAGAGGCGCCGTTGCTGGGCTTTCTGTCGGCGGTTCTGCCAGCGATAGCGTTGGGCAACCGGGTGGTGGCGGTGCCATCCCAGGGCAACCCGGTGCCCGCCCTGGACCTGTGTCAGGTGCTCGACACCTCGGACGTGCCTGGGGGCGTGGTCAACATCGTCACCGGCCCGCGCACCGACCTGGCCGACACGCTGGCCAAACACGACGACGTGGCGGCGCTCTGGGTGTTCGCGGATCCCGCGACCTGTGCCAATGCCAAAACACAATCGGCGGGCAACCTGAAGCCGGTCTGGGCGGAATCGCGGTTGCGCGACTGGTCGGGCCCGGTGGGGCAATCGCGCGAGTTCCTGCGGCGGGCGGTGCAGGTCAAGACGATCTGGGTTCCCTACGGGGCATGACGGGCGGCGGGGTGAACCCCGCCCTACACCCAGGTCTGGCGGGCGGGGATCAGTGTTCGCCCCCAGGCAAAGACGCCAAAGGCCGGGGCTACGCACCCCGGCCTTTTTTCGTTGTCCCGCCTCTGCAGCGTTACGACAGCGTCCGTTCGACCGTCTCGCGTTCGAAGATCTCGATGACGTCGCCCTTGCGGATGTCGTC
>JAGRMK010000002.1:309-3208 GCA_020441345.1 Paracoccaceae bacterium | reverse complement strand
AAGGTGATCGACGGCACCTTCCCCGACTACACGCGGGTGATCCCTGCCGGAAACACCAAGCGGCTTGAGGTGGACGCGGCCGAATTCGCCAAGGCCGTAGACCGCGTGGCGACCGTGTCGTCAGACCGGGCACGCGCGGTCAAGCTGATGCTGGAAGAAGACAAGCTGACGCTGTCTGTCAACTCGCCCGACAGCGGCAACGCGCAGGAAGAGTTGGTCGTGGCCTATGGCGACGAGCGGTTGGAGATCGGCTTCAACGCCAAGTATCTTCTGGAAATCGCCAGCCAGATCGACCGCGAAAATGCGGTGTTCATGCTGAATTCCTCGGGCGATCCGGCATTGGTGCGCGAAGGCTCGGACGCCAGCGCGGTCTATGTCGTGATGCCGATGCGCGTCTGACGCAGGCGTCTTGACCCGCCTGCTGTCTCTGCGCCTCGCGCATTTCCGCTCGCACGCCCGTGTCGAGGCCCGTTTCGACGGGCGGCCCGTCGTCTTGTTCGGCGACAATGGCGCGGGCAAGACCAATCTGCTGGAAGCGATCTCTCTGTTATCGCCTGGGCGCGGGTTGCGACGTGCCGCCGCCGAAGATCTGGCCGCGAAGCCCGAAGGGCTGGGATGGAAAATCACCGCCACGCTGGACCGGCGCGGCACCCTGCATGACATCGAAACCGAGGCCCGACCAGGCACCCCGCGCAGCTTGCGGATCGACGGTAAGGCCGCACCGCAATCGGCGCTGGGGCGGCTGGCGGCGATGCTCTGGCTGACCCCTGCGATGGACCGGCTGTGGACCGAGACAGCCGAAGGGCGCAGACGGTTTCTGGACCGGCTGGTTCTGGGCTTTCATCCCGATCACGCAGAGGCCGTTCTGGCGTATGAAAAGGCGATGCGTGAACGCAATCGCCTGCTGCGCGAGGATATTCGCGATGCCGCGTGGTATGGCGCACTGGAAGCCCGGATGGCACAATCGGGCGCGGCGATCACCGCCAACCGGCTGGCTGCGCTCGATCGGCTGGCCGCCGCCGCCGACCCCGGCAGCATGTTTCCACAAGCCGACCTGACGCTTCTGGACGACTCGCCGCACGGCCAGGTCGATCTGGCGACAGCCCTTGCCGAAGGGCGAAGGCGCGACATGGCGGCAGGGCGCACCCTGTCCGGGCCGCATCGCGCCGACCTGGGCGCGTTTTGGGCGGCGCTGGGGATGCCCGCTGCACAATGCTCGACGGGCGAACAAAAGGCGATGCTGATCGCCCTGGTCCTGGCCCATGCGCGCGCACTGATGCAGGATACCGGCCTGCCGCCCATTGTCTTGCTGGACGAGGTTGCGGCGCATCTTGACGAAAGCCGCCGCGCCGCCCTTTATGACGCGATCTGCGCGCTGGGGGCCCAGGCGGTGATGACCGGCACCGGGCCGGACCTGTTCACCACGCTTGGCGCGCGGGCGCAGGCGTTTCGCGTCGAGGCCGCCTGCGGACGTTCAACCCTGACCGAAAGCATCCTGTCATGACCCCGCAACGCGTCACCCTGATCACCCTCGGCGTGGCCGACCTGCCCCGCGCGCAAGCCTATTACGGTGCCTTGGGCTGGGTGCCCGAGGAAGCCACCGACGGCGTGGTGTTCTACGATCTGGGCGGGATGAAGCTGGGCCTGTTCGGACTGGACCCGCTGGCAAAGGATCAGGGGCGACCCGGCACCGCGCTGGGCACCGGCGCGATGACGCTGGCGCAAAATTTTCCCGACCGCGCCGGGGTCGACACCGCCTTTGCCCGCGCCAGGGCGGCGGGCGCGACGGTTCTCAAACACCCCGAGGCCGTATTCTGGGGCGGGTATTCCGGTTATGTTGCCGACCCCGACGGGCATGTCTGGGAACTGGCCCACAACCCGTTCTGGCCGATGGATGACGACGGAAAGCTGACCACCCCATGACGATTTCAGCGCACGAACTTCTGTTGTATGCCGGCGGCATGGCGCTGTTGTGGGCAATTCCGGGCCCGGTCTGGGTCGCGCTGGTGGCGCGGGCCCTGTCGGGCGGGATGCGCGGGGCCTGGCCGCTGGCGGTGGGCGTGGCGCTGGGCGATCTTATCTGGCCCCTGTGCGCGATCTTCGGCCTGGCCTGGATCCTGTCGGTTTACGGTGAATTTCTTGAGGTTCTTCGCTACGTCGCGGCAGGGGTCTTTGTGCTGATGGGTGTGATGCTGTTGCGCAGCCCGGCCGAAAAACCCGAAACCGACCGCCGCCTGACCCGTCCGGGGCTCTGGGCCGGGTTCGTTGTCGGCGTAGCGGCGGTGATCGGCAATCCGAAGGCGATCCTGTTCTACATGGGGGTCTTGCCCGGGTTCTTCGACCTCAGCCATGTGACTGCCCCCGATATCGCCGCGATCATCGCCGTTTCGGCCGTCGTGCCGATGATCGGCAACCTGGGCCTTGCCTTCTTCCTGGACCGCGCCCGTCGCCTGTTATCCAGCCCGCGGGCGATGGGCCGCATGAACCGCGTGTCGGGCGTGCTGCTGATCCTGGTTGGCGTGGCAATCCCGTTTACCTGAAACCCGCCCCAGACCGCTAAATATTGTGGCCGAGGCGTGACATTCCCCCCGGAAACCGCTAGAACCGGGGCAGGTTATTCACGGAAGTTTGGCATGACTGCAGTACCCGCCCCGCGCGAAGAATATGGCGCGGATTCGATCAAGGTTCTCAAGGGGTTGGACGCTGTTCGCAAGCGTCCCGGCATGTATATCGGGGACACCGATGATGGCTCTGGCCTGCATCACATGGTGTATGAAGTCGTCGACAACGGCATTGACGAGGCGCTGGCCGGTCACGCCACCTCGGTCTTTGTGAAAATCCATGCCGACAGCAGCGTGTCGGTGCGCGACAACGGGCGCGGCATTCCGACCGATATTCA
>JAGRMK010000002.1:0-260 GCA_020441345.1 Paracoccaceae bacterium | reverse complement strand
GGCGGCAAATTCGACCAGAACTCCTATAAGGTTTCTGGCGGTCTGCACGGCGTCGGCGTGTCGGTGGTCAACGCCCTGTCAGACTGGCTGGAACTGCGCATCTGGCGCGGCGGCAAGGAATGGGTCGCGCGGTTCGAGAATGGCGACACCGTCGAGCATCTGCGCGAGGTTGGGCCGTCGAATGGCCAGAAGGGCACCGAGGTGCGCTTCATGGCCAGCGCCAAGACCAACCGCCCGGATGGCACCTTCTCGAACCTCGA
>JAGRMK010000196.1:12751-22909 GCA_020441345.1 Paracoccaceae bacterium | reverse complement strand
CCATCTCGGCGCGGACGTTGCGGGTGAGGTGCGTTTCCGAGGTGATATCCTCGATCAGGAAGGCCAGCGCGCCGTCGGGGTGGGGATTGGCGCTGACCCGGAAAGTCTGGCCCGATGGCAGGGTCCAGGTTTCCTCGAATTCGCCTTGCGGGGCGTTGGTTTCGATGTCCAGCAGGCGCCGCGCCCAACTGCGGTAATCGCGCGGCTCGGGCAGGATGTGTTTGTCGCGCATACGGTTGAGAAATCCTTCCAGCCCGGGGCGGGACAACAGGAATTCGGTTTCCAGCCCGGTCAGGTCGGTCAGGGCCGGGTTGAACATCTGCAAACGACGGGTGCGGTCGAACACTGCCAGCCCGATCGGCAAGGTTGCGAAGGTCTTGGTCAGGGTCTGGATGAAATCGCGTTTGGCGCGTTCTGCCTGGTGCACGTCATCGGCGGGCAGGGCGAAAGCCAGCAGGCCGTCGTCATCGGCGACGCGATTGACGTCGAACCAAGAGAGCCGCGCCGGATGGGTCGGGTCGGCCAGGCTGATCCGCTGCGGGCTGTCGGGTTTGCCGCCCGAAAACAGGGCGGGAAGCGGCCAGGTCATGAGTTCGGACTGCGTGGCAAGACGGCGCAGATAGGCTCCGTTGGCCCAGGTCACCTGCCCCTGCGCGCCCTCACGCCAGAACATGAACGGCGCCGCATCGATCAGGCGGCGCAGCAATGTCAACTCATCCTGCATGGCGCGGTGGCTTAACCGGTCAAGGGTCACGACGCCATCCTCGGCCAGGGTATCGATCAGCGTCAGACGCAGGGTTCCCGATGATCGTTCGACCGTCAGGTCCAGGTTTCTGGCCGGGTCGTTGGCGGTCAGGGAAAAGGTGCCATCGTCTTGATGATCGGCAAGATGCTGCTTGAGATCGGGGAAATCGGCGGCGAGGAAGCGCATCAGCCGCTGCCAGTCGCTGCCCTCACCTTGCGTGCCCGTCTGGCGCAATGAAGCGTGCAACGCGGCGCCGCGTTCGTTGGCATCGATCAAGACCTCATCTTCAAACAGAAAAACCGGGTCGCCGCCGCCCGAGGGTGCCGCACCGTGTGGTCGGGCGGTTCGGCGAAACGCCCCGGCGATCATCAGCACGGCGATCATCGTCAGCATCGAGGTGCCGACCAGAACAAGGGCAAAGAAGAGCGGTGACTGCATGGGACCATCCTGCCAGCGAAGCGTTTGGCTGGATCGAGAATGGTCAAGATTGGTTAAGGCGACGTTAAAGGATGTTAATCGCCGCTATTGCCGCGGGCGCGAACCGGGTCCGTCGAACATCGGGTTTTCGCCCAGCGCGCCGCGCGGGTCGGATTCAATCATCGCGCGAGGCCAGGTGACTTCGGCCATGGCGCCGCATCGCGTGCCCGAAAACCCGCGCGGAACGCGGCGACCGTTGCAATTGGCAAAGCGCACGGTTGCACCGGTGCGCTCCAGCAGGGTCTTGGCGATGAACAACCCCAGACCCATGCCGTCGTACTCGGGCCGCTTGTCGCTGCGCCGGTCGCGCAGATAGGGCTCGCCGATCCGGCCCAGCAGGTGCGGCGGATAGCCAGGCCCGTCGTCGATGATTCGCAACTGGATGGTGGTCTCGCTCCAGTCGGCCTCGACCCAGACCTGTGCCTGCGCAAAATCCACGGCGTTCTGCACCAGGTTGCGCAGGCCATGGATGATCTCGGGCCGGCGCTGGATCTCGGGCATGCGCCAGGTCGAGGTGTCGGCAAGGATATCGAAGACCAGGGTCTTGCCGCGATCGGCGTGCGGGGCCGCGGCCTCGGACAGCACGGTTTCCAACGGCGCGCTCCTTAGGTGCATGTCGTCCTTGCCGGCGCGGCCCATGGATTGCAGGATCGACCGGCAGCGGTCTGCCTGTTCGCGGATCAGGCGCGCATCCTCGACCAGCTCGGGGTCGTCCGCCAGCGCGTCAATGAGTTCCGCCGAGGCCAGTTTGATCGTGGCCAGCGGGGTGCCCAGTTCATGTGCCGCAGCGGCGACCACGCCACCCAGGTCGGTCAGTTTCTGTTCACGCGCCAAGGCCATGCGCATGGCCAGCAGCGCCTCGGTCAGGGCATGCTTTTCGGCCGCGACAGAGCGGGAATAAAGCCCGATAAAGGCAATGCCGATGACCATCGCCAGCCAGAACCCGAAGCGGAACAATTCCGGCAGCTCCAGCGGCGTGCCATCGCGCAGGCGCAGCGGCTCGTAGGAAACCGAGAGCACGGTGGCCAGGAACACCGTCAGCATCCCCATGATGACCGTGCTGCGCAACTGCAACGCGGTCGCCGCAATCGTCACCGGGGCGATCAGCATCAGCGCGAACGGGTTGTTCAACCCGCCGGTCAGAAACAGCAAGAGCGTAAGCTGCGCGGTATCGAAGACCAGCGTCAGCATCGCCTCGAGTTCCGAAAGACGTTTGCTGCGCGGATAGATCGTGCTGCTGAGCAGGTTGGTCAGCGCCGAAACCGCCACGACGCCAAGGCAAAGCACCAGCGGAAACTGCAATTCCAGCGCCAGCGAGGCGACCAGAAGCGCCGCCAACTGCCCCGAGGCAGCCAGCCAGCGCACGCGCGTCAGCGTCTCCAGCCGGACCCAATGCCCCTGAACGTCGCGGTTCATCAGCCCTGTTGTCTGAAGGTCCATCAAGCGGCCTGTTGTCGCGGAAAGGGGTTTGGACATTGTTATGCGCCCCTTGCTGGGGCATCAAGCGCATCCGAGGACGATACAACGCGCGAGGGTAGCATGATTCGGACATATTCAGTGGGCGCCGCGGCTTTCATTGCGGCGCTGTTGGGCGTGTTGGGATGGCTGGCCTTTTCTGGCCCTGACGACGACCCGTTCGCGCCCTGCCGCCAGACCGCTATGCAGGGCGGGCTGGGGTCGATTGGCGGGCCCTTCGAACTGGTCAATTCGCTGGGCGAAACGGTCACTGATGCCGATGTCATCACCATGCCGTCGATCGTCTATTTCGGCTATACCTTCTGCCCCGATGTCTGCCCGCTGGACAATTCGCGCAACGCGCTGGCCACCGAGTTGCTGGAAGCTCAGGGTTATATCGTGCAGCCGGTGTTCATTTCCATCGACCCGGCGCGCGATACGCCCGAGGTGGTCGGTGCGTTCGCCAGCTTCTTTCACCCGCGCATGATCGGCCTGACCGGCAGCGAAGAGCAGGTGCGCGCCGCGTCGCAGGCGTATCGCACGTTTTTCGCCCGGCAGGAGACGGGCGATGAGTTCTATCTCGTCGATCACTCGACCTTCAGCTATTTCGTTCTGCCCGGACATGGCACCGTCGAGGTGTTCCGCCACGACATGACCGCCGAAGAAGCGGCCGAATCCGCCCAGTGTTTTCTGGACCGCGCGTGACTTCAGCGGCCTGATGCCCTGACATGGTTTGACCTTGACCGGCGTAGCCCCTACATCGGTGAAGCAAACGAGAGGGACGTGGCATGGCTGAAGACGATGCGCTCGATCTGGGTGAAGACGTTTCGCTTCTTCTGGTGGACGATGACGAGGTCTTTCTCAAGCGGCTGGCGCGCGCGATGGAGCGTCGCGGCTTTGCCGTCGAGATGGCGAGTTCGGTCGCGGCCGGCAAGGCGCTGGCCACGGCGCGCCCCCCTGCCTATGCGGTGATCGACCTGCGGCTGGAAGATGGCAACGGGCTGGATGTGGTCGAAGTGCTGCGCGCCAAGCGGCCCGATGCGCGGATCGTGGTGCTGACCGGCTATGGTGCCATCGCCACCGCCGTCGCCGCCGTAAAGATCGGTGCGACCGACTATCTGTCAAAGCCTGCCGATGCCGATGAGGTGGTCAACGCCCTGCTGCAACGCGAGGGTGCGGTTCTGCCAGAGCCTCCGGAAAACCCGATGTCGGCCGACCGCGTGCGGTGGGAGCATATTCAGCGGGTCTATGAGCAATGCGATCGCAATGTCAGCGAAACCGCGCGGCGGTTGTCGATGCACCGGCGCACGCTGCAACGGATTCTGGCCAAGCGCAGCCCGCGCTGATCACGGCTCTTCGTCGCGTTCCAGTTCCAACCGCAGTTCGCGCAGAACCGGCAGCGTCGCGCGCACCCGGTCGATGCCCAGTTTCTCGGCCAGACCGGCAATAACCGGAGAGATCGCCTGGAGGGCCTCGTCGCGTGCGCGGCGCCCGGCGGGGCTGATCGACACGAACTTGCGCCGCGCATCGTCCCAATCCGGGCGGATATGGATATGCCCGGCAATTTCCAGTTTGCTCAGGGTGTTGGTCATCGCGCCACGGGTGACGTGAAACACCTTTGCCAGCTGCGCGGGCGTGCGTTCCTCGCTGGACCGGGTCAGGTGATTGAGCACGCTGAAATGCGACAGTTCCATGCCCTTTGGCAGTTTCCGCACGACCCGCGCGCGTGCCAGTTGGTCGGCCATGAACAGTTCGGCGAACAGCGACACGGCCAGATCGTCGATCGGCTTCATGGCCGGTCTCCCGGTGCGCGGTAAGGGCGGTCATGGTTCAGCGCCGGAACGCGGCTGCGAGCGTGCTCGACCGCATCCAGATCGAGATCGGCATAGATCGCCCCCGGCTCGCGCCCGGCATCGGCCAGAACCTCGCCCCAGGGGGCGATTGCCAGGCTGTGACCCCAGGTGGTGCGCTCGCGCCCGGTGGTGTTGGGGTGGCGCCCGGTCTGCGCCGGGGCCAGCACATAGCAGCCGGTTTCGATGGCCCGCGCGCGCAGCAGGGTTTCCCAATGCGCCACGCCGGTCACCGGGCTGAAGGCCGCGGGCACGGTCAGAACCTGTGCGCCGGCCTTGGCCAGATCGCGGTGCAAATGTGGAAAGCGCAAGTCGTAGCAGATCGTCAGACCCAGCGTGGCAAAGGGCGTCTGTGCCACGACGGCGCGGTCTCCGGGCCGGATACCCGCCGATTCGCGATAGGTTTCGGTTTCCGTGACCTGCACGTCAAACAGGTGGATCTTGTCATAACGCGCGGTAATCTCGCCGGCCGGGTCGATCAGCAGCGACCGGTTGGCAAAGCGCCCGTCCGCGTCGCCCGTCTTGACCACGATCGACCCCAGCAAGACCCAGATCCCGGCGCGCGCTGCTTCGTTGCGCAGCATGGCCAGGACCGGATCCCCGGCCTCGTCGGTCAGCACGGCATTCTGATGGCTTCGGCTGACGGACACGCAATTCGTCACCTCGGGCGTCAGGACAAACCCCGCGCCATGCGCCACCGCCTGCCGCAGCGCGGTTTGCACCGGGGCGACGTTGTCCTGCGGCACGTCGCCGCTGCTGAGTTGCAAGAGCGCGGCGCGCATTATCCTCACCCGGCTTTCAGCAGCGGGTCCAGCCCGCCGCGACGATCCAGCGCAAACAGATCATCGCAACCGCCGACATGTTGCCCGTCGATGAAGATTTGCGGCACCGTGCGCCCGCCCTTGGCACGCTGCACCATTTCGTTGCGGCGTTCGGGATGGGCGATCACGTCGATCTCGGTGAACTGCGCGCCTTTCTGGGTCAGAAGGCGCTTGGCGCGGTGGCAGAACCCGCAGAACGGCGAGGAATAAACTTCGATCTTGGGCATGGAGCATCCTTTCGCGTTGCAAAGGGATGTAGTGCGCCTTTGTGAATTTGTGAACCACCTTCCCGATACGATGACCTATTCGTCGCGGCTGACCCGGGCCATGACGACCACATCGACGGCGTCTGCGCCGGCCAGGTAACAGGCCTCGGTCGCGGCGGCCAGGGTCGCGCCCGAGGTCATCACGTCATCGACCAGCAGGACATGACGCCCGGCGATCCGCCCGGCGCGGCGAGGATGCGGGGCAATCGCGCCGCTCAGGTTCTCGAATCGCCCGGCGCGGGTGCGCCCGTCCTGGATCGTCGTCCGGCGCGTCCGCAGCAGCAGATCCGGGCAACAGGGCCGCGCGATCTGGCGGGCCAGGGCCTGTGCCAGCAGAGCGGACTGGTTGTAGCGCCGCTTGAACAGCCGCCAGCGGTGCAGCGGCACCGGCGCGACCAGCGTATCGGCCCGGACAAGCGGCGATACGGCACGGGCCAGCCAGCGTCCGGCGGGCGCGGCAATGTCGTGTCGGTCGCCGTATTTCAGTGCCAGCACCATCTTGCGTGCGACCTCGCCGTAAACCAGGGCCGCGCGGCCATGGTTCCAGGGACGTGCCACGGTCAGGCAGTCGTCGCAATGCACCGGTGCCTCGTCGGTCCGGCCCAGAAGCGGCGTGCCGCAGGTATCGCAGGCCAGCCCGTCGATGAACGGTGTCTGGCCCCAGCACGCCGCACAGAGCGTTCCGGGTTCCTGCACCGGCTCGTCGCAGGCCAGGCAATGCGGCGGATAGAGCGTGTCGAGCACCACGCGCGCAGCGCCTGCGGCCAAATGCGCGAGCCGGTGTGTCTTGACATCCCGCCTGCGCGCGCCAAACACGGCTTTCATGAACACACCACCCTCTCCTCCGGCGCTGACCGACCGCGCCGCCCGTGCCCGGTTCCTTGCCCGTGCCTTGCGCAACCCGGCGCTGTTCCTGCATCACGATGCGGCCGATGACATTCAGGAAAGACTCACCGAGGTTAACAGAGTGTTTACGGCGCCCGCTGTGGTGACGCCTTTCGCCCCAGTCTGGCGCGAGCGTCTGCCGGATGCGCGGATCGTCGCCGATGACCCGGTGCTGGATCTAAGGGTCGGCGCGCATGACCTGGTGATCCATGCTCTGTCGCTGCACTGGGCCGATGACCCGCTCGGTCAGATCATCCAGTGCCGTCGCGCGCTGAAACCCGACGGGTTGTTCATCGGCGTGCTGTTCGGGGGTCAGACGTTGAACGAGTTGCGCGCGGTTCTGGCACAGGCAGAATCGGATGTGACCGGCAGTATCGCGCCCCGCGTCGCACCGATGGGGGAAATCCGCGACCTGGGGGCTTTGCTGCTACGCGCCGGGCTGGCGCTGCCGGTGGCGGACGGGTTCACGCGCACGATCCTGTATCGCGACGTGATGCATCTGGTGCACGATATGCGGGCCATGGGCGAATCGAATGCGCTTGCCAGCCGCCACCGCGCGCCCTTGCCACGCGGCGTTCTGGCACGGGCCCAGGATTTGTATCGCCAGACGTTCGCGGACCCCGAAGGGCGGTTGAAGGCCAGCGTGGAAACCCTGTTCCTGACCGGATGGGCGCCGTCGGACACGCAACAAAAGCCGCTGCGCCCCGGTTCGGCCGCGACTCGGCTGGCCGATGCGCTGGGCGCGGCCGAAACGCCGCTGGAACCCGCGCCCAGCCGTGCCACAAACGCCCGCAAGGATTGACCTTGCCGCCGCGCCCGCTAGGTGACGGGCGACGCCACCGAAAGGAAGCCAATGACCGACGCCGCCGCCCGTTGCCCCGCCCATATGATACAGCCAGGCCAAGGGCGGCTGCGCCATGCGCCCGCCGACCACCCGCCGGTGGCGCAGACCAGGGTCGGTGTGCTGATCGCCAATCTGGGCACGCCGGACAATTACGATTACTGGTCGATGCGGCGCTATCTGAACGAGTTCCTGTCGGACAAGCGGGTGATCGATATTGCCTCGTGGAAGTGGCAACCGCTGTTGCAACTGATCATCCTGACCAAGCGGCCGTTTACCTCGGGCGCGAATTACAAGTCGATCTGGAATCACGACAAGGGCGAAAGCCCGTTGATGACCATCACCCGTGATCAGACTGCCGCGTTGGCCAAGCGGATGCAGGCGCAGTTCGGCGATTCGGTGATGGTCGATTTCTGCATGCGCTACGGCAACCCGTCGACGCCCGACGTGGTGCGCCGGATGGTGGCAGCCGGATGCGAGAAGATCCTGTTTTTCCCGCTGTATCCGCAATATGCCGGCGCGACGACAGCCACCGCGAACGACCGGTTCTTCAGCGCCTTGATGCAGGAAAAATGGCAGCCGGCCGCGCGCACGGTGCCCGCCTATTTCGACAACCCGCAGTATATCGACGCGCTGGCGCAATCGGTCGAACGGGCCTGGTCGGCGCTGGAACACAAGCCCGAGTTGCTGCTGGCCTCGTATCACGGGATGCCGCAACGCTATCTGACCGAGGGTGATCCCTATCACTGCCAGTGTCAGAAAACGACGCGGCTGCTGCGCGAGCGTCTGGGCTGGGACGAGGGAATGATTGAAACCACGTTTCAATCGGTCTTCGGGCGCGAGGAATGGCTGCGGCCCTACACGGTCCAGCACGTTGCCCGGCTGGCGCAATCGGGGATCAAGCGACTCGCAGTCATCGCCCCGGCCTTTGCGGCGGATTGCATTGAAACGCTGGAAGAAATTCAAGGAGAGATTCGCGAGGCCTTTGAGCACGCGGGCGGCGAATCGTTCACCTATATTCCGTGCCTGAACGATGACGCGGCGCATATGGATGCGCTGGCCGCGATCGTCGCCGAGAATCTGCGCGGCTGGCTGGGGTGAACCGGGCAGCCGGAAACGCGAAAGGGGTCAGGCAAACTGCCTGACCCCTTTGCGTAGATCAGCCGTGAAGCAGATCAGGAAGCCAGAGCGGCAACCACGACCAGCAGCAGCAGCGGCACAACGATGCCACCGACCGACGACGACGAGTGAGTCACGATGACTTCAGGCTCGACGATCGGTTCGATGTAGCCCGAAGCCAGAGCAGCGGAGCCGGTGACTGCGAGCAGAGCAGCGAGAGCGAGTTTCTTCATTTGTCAACCTCCAGTATTCGCGCACTTCTACGTATTCAGTTTGTGGGCAGAGTGCGCACCCAAGACGATACCTCGTCCTGTTCTCAAATCAGTTTGCGGCGTGAAATGCAACGGCTGAGTTTTTGCTTTTCCACGACTTCGCCGCGATGTCGTCAAATAAGCAACACCTGCATGCCGATCTGTGCGTAGCCGTAAAGCTCGGCAATATGCTCGTTATAGAGACCGATGCAGCCGTTCGAAGACCGGCGTCCGATCTTGCGCGTGTCATGCGTGCCGTGGATGCGGTAATACTGCCACCCGAGGTAGAGCGCATGGCTACCCAGCGGATTGTTGGGGCCCGGGCCGACGTATTCGGGCCATTCCGGGTTGCGTTCGCGCATCGACGGGGTCGGGCGCCATTCCGGGCCGACGACCATGCGCACCACCGTCGTGCTGCCACGCCGCGTCAGCTCATCGCTCATCGGGACCGACGAGGGATAGAGCCGATAGATGCTTTCATCCTCGGACCAGTAGTGCACCGCACGGCTGTCGGTATCGGCCAGAATCGCGCCACGCCGCAGATTCGGGAAGTAATCGCGCCAGTTCAGGGTGCGAAAGCTGGAAATATTCCGCGGCGCGGTTTCGCGCACATCGGTTTCAAGCTCGGTGCTGTTGGCCATCGACGGATCGACCGGCGGAGTGGCTTGTGCCAGAACTGCGGGAGCCGCCAGAATCCCGCCCAAAGCGGCGGATCCGGCCAGAAAGCCGCGCCGGTTGAGGCGCAGGAAGGGATCAGTGGACATTGGTGTGCCTCGGTCGCTCATGTTTTTGCGTCTATATAGGGCAAATCTGTCGCACTCGCAACGCAACGCGGCGTGATCACGCCGAGTTGCATTTGAATTTCCGCGACACATTGTCTATGGCTCAACGGCATCAAATCGACAGGATTACCATGCCCAGCCCCGTCTACCCCGCTCTCGTTGCTCTCGCTGCCCTGGCCGCCTGCACAGCGCCCGGAACCGCCATGCGCATGGGCCCGGACGGACGGCCAATTCCGGTGATCTATCGCATCCGCGAACGCGACGTGCCCCGCATTCAGGCCCGGATGCGCGATGCCATCAACACCGTGCGCGAGCAAAGCCGCCTGGCCCCGGTCGAATTGAACGTGCAACTGACGTCTGCCGCCGCGACCCATGCGCGCGACATGTCCATCCAGGGGCGGCCGTGGCACTTTGGTTCGGACGGATCGTCACCGATCGACCGGGTTCGCCGGGTCGGCTATACCGGTCAGTTCCTGGGCGAGACGCTGTCGGAAACCTTCGAGACCGAATTGGAGACGCTGACCGCATGGCTCGAACAGCGCGACACCCGCGCGATCATCCTGGACCCTCGTGCCCGCGAACTGGGCTTTTCATGGTATCAGGAAGCCAACGGAAAGCTGTGGTGGGTTCTCACCACCGGCGTTTCGGCCGCGGGAGCCGGTCCGA
>JAGRMK010000196.1:10845-12746 GCA_020441345.1 Paracoccaceae bacterium | reverse complement strand
CCGGCTGAGACCCGGCGATCACGGCGCGATGATCACCGGCGTGCCGTCGCGGACCATCGCAAAGATATCCTCGATCTCGCGGTTGCTGACCGAAATGCAGCCGTCCGTCCAGTCGCCTCGCCGTGCGCGGCGGTTTCGATCCCCTTGACCGTGAATGAAAATATCCCCACCCGGATCGACGCCCGCTGCCTGTGCGCGGGCGATGTCCAAGGCATTCGGATAGGAAATGCCCAGCGACAGGTGAAACGCGCTCTGCGGGTTTCGGCGGTCGATCTCATAGCGACCCTCGGGTGTGCGGCTGTCGCCCCGGCGTTCCTTGTGGCCAATCGGATTCTGGCCCAGACCGACCGAAAAGGCGCGCAGCATCTGGTCGCGGTGCCATAATTCCATGCGGCGATCGGCCTTGAAGATGCGGATCTCGGTTACTTCCGGCCCGTTATACTCCAGGATCCGGGGAGTCCGCGTGCAGGACGCCAGCAGCATCAGCACCGCGGCCCGGCGGCTGACGGTCAGCGCAACCATCGGATCGCCCCCGCCAGAAAGGCCGCGTCGCCGGGGTTGCCCAGCCGGTCGACCGCCGCGCGCGGGTTCAGCCAATGCGCGGAATGGCCGGGCTCGCTGGGCGGCGCGATCTGCCGGATCGGTCGCGCCAGATAGATCATGCAAAGCTTTTCCGCCCAGAGATCGTATTCGGGCATATAGGTGAACCGCCGAAACGCCCCAAGCCGTCGCGGCGCACCGATTCGCCAGCCGGTTTCCTCCAGCACCTCGCGATACAGCGCCCGCAGCGGCGATTCGCCCGGATCGATGCCGCCGCCGGGTAGTTGGAATTCGGGACAGGGCGCATCCTGAAAAGTGACCAGCACGCGCCCGTCACGCCAGAGCACACCATAAGCGCCGGGTCTGCGCCGATAGCGGCGGTTCTGCTCCGGGGGGCTGCCATAGCGCGGTGTCATCGGCGCTCCTGTTTTTTTGCCGGGCGTGCGGCGGGGGTGCGAATCACCTTTGCCTCTTGGCCCTGAGGATTGCATTCCTATATGAGAACCTCAAAGCCAAGCCCTTGATGTGAAGGTTTCCATGACCCTCGGTGCGCAAATCGCCTGGGACGACACCGTCCTGCCCTTTCAACTGGACCGCGCGGATATCCGCGGGCGGCTGGCGCGTGTCGATGGCGTGCTGGACCGGGTGCTGTCGCAGCATGCCTATCCGGCACCGATCGAATCGCTGGTCGCCGAGGCCGTTCTGCTGACCGCGATGATCGGTCAGACGATGAAACTGCGTTGGCGGCTGTCCTTGCAGGTGCGTGGATCGGGCGCGGCGCGGCTGATCGCAACCGACTACTACGCCCCCACCGCCGAAGGCGAACCGGCGCGCATTCGCGCCTATGCCAGTTATGACGATGAGACGCTCGATCTGGCCGCCGATCCGTTCAGCCAGATCGGCCAGGGCTATTTTGCGATCATCATCGACCAGGGCGAAGACATGCAGCCCTATCAGGGGATCACACCGATCGCCGGCGGTTCGCTTTCGGCCTGCGCCGAGACCTATTTCGCACAATCCGAGCAATTGCCGACGCGATTCGCCACGGCCTTTGGCCGCTCGACCCTGGCCGGACAGGATGAACGCTGGCGCGCGGGTGGAGTGATGGTGCAACACATGCCCAAGGCCTCGCCTTTTGCCACCGGCGACGCGACCGGCGAAAAGGGGCTGCTGGATGCCGACGATCTGGTGCAGGGCGACGACGCCGAAAACTGGAACCGCGCGACGATCCTGCTGAGCACCGTCGAAGAGATGGAACTGGTCGGCCCCGCCGTGCAACCGACCGATCTGCTGATCCGGCTGTTCAGCGAGGAACAGCCACGGGTCTTTGATACGCAGCCGCTCGATTTCGGCTGCACCTG
>JAGRMK010000196.1:0-10760 GCA_020441345.1 Paracoccaceae bacterium | reverse complement strand
TGCCAGTTCTGCGGTGCGCATTACGTTCTGGACGCCGGCAGCGTCGGATTCGAGGCACAGCAGGATGAGCAACGCTGACAGGCTGGCGCGAATTCGTCGCGCGCTCGAGGCCGAGGGGCCGGAGTCGAGCGATTATGACCTGAATCCCGGGGTCCACCCCAGGGACCGCACCCTGCGCCCGGCGGCGGTGTTGGTGACGCTGGTGGAGCGGCCGCAGGGGTTGTCGGTCTTGCTGACCAAACGCGCCTCGGGGCTGAAACACCATCCTGGTCAGATCGCCTTTCCCGGCGGCAAGGTTGATGCGACCGATGCCGATGTCACCGCCGCCGCCCTGCGCGAGGCGCAGGAAGAGGTGGGGCTGGACCCGGCGGCGGTTGCGGTTCTGGGCGCGATGCCGCCGCATGAAACCGTAACCGGCTTTACCGTGACGCCGATTCTCGGGCATGTGCGCGCGCCATTTTCCCCTGTCGTCGAACGCGGCGAGGTAGACGAGGCGTTCTTTGTGCCGCTAGATCATGTTCTCGACCCTGCGCGCTATTCGGTGCAGCGGCGTCTGTGGCTGGGTCAGTGGCGCGCCTTTTACACCGTGCCCTGGGGGCCCTATTACATCTGGGGCGCGACCGCGCGGATGCTGCGGGCGCTGGCGGTGAGGGTGCAATGAAGGTCACTGGCGCATGGCTGGACGACCCGAACGCCCAGGCCGTACTGTCCGTGCTGACCGACGCCGGGTTTCATGCGCTGGCGGTGGGTGGTTGCGTGCGCAACGCGCTATTGGGCGTGCCGGTGACGGATGTCGATATTGCCACCGACGCCTTGCCGGAAACCGTGACCATGCTTGCCGAAAAGGCCGGACTGAAGGCCGTTCCAACCGGGATCGCGCATGGCACGGTAACGGTGGTTTCCGGCGGTGACGGGTTCGAGGTCACGAGTTTTCGCCATGACGAGGAAACCTATGGCCGCCATGCCAAGGTGTCCTTTGGCGCCGATTTGAAACAGGACGCGGCGCGGCGCGATTTCACCATGAACGCGCTCTATGCCCGGGCCGACGGCACGCTGGTCGACCCGCTGGGCGGGGTGCGCGACCTGCTTGCGCGACGGTTGCGGTTCGTCGGCGATGCCGATGCCCGCATCCGCGAGGACTATCTGCGCATCCTGCGGTTCTTTCGGTTTCATGCCCAATATGGCGACCCCGAGCACGGGTTGGACGCCGCGGCGCTGGCGGCCTGTGCGCAGCATTCCGCCATGTTAGAGACGCTTTCGCGCGAACGCATCACCGCCGAATTGCGCAAGCTTCTGGCCGCGTGCGACCCCGCGCCCGCCGTGGCGGCGATGGCCCAGGCAGGGATCCTGGCCCATGTCCTGCCCGGCGCGCAACCGCAGGCCCTGCCCGTTCTGGTGCATCTGGAAGGCGGCGAGCCGGGCGGCTGGTTGCGGCGTCTGGCGGTTCTGGGCGGTGCGGATCCCGAAGAGCATCTGCGCCTGTCCAAGGCCGAAAGCCGCGATTTGGGCAAGATCAGAGACGGTTTGAGCAATTTCAATCCGCCCGCCGTGCTTGGCTATGCGCTGGGGGCTGATTTGGCGGCGGATGTCGTCTTGTCCCGCGCCGCTCTGTTTGAAACATTTCCATCCGACGGTTGGCTGACCGAAATCGCGCGGGGCGCCGACGCGCAGTTCCCGCTGAAACCCCGGGATCTGATGCCGCAACTGCAAGGCGCGGCGCTGGGCACCGCGTTGAAACAGGCCGAGGCACATTGGCTGGCGCATGACCTTTCCCCCGACCGCGCGGCGCTTCTGGGTGTTCTGGGTCTGGCCTAGGGGGTGCATCCGACCTAGATTGCCTTCACAGGTTAAGGATCGCGCGCGTGTTCAGGTATCTTGAAAATCTGGTGGACCCTTACACCAGCTATGACGAAGACAACGTGCCGCCGCGGCGGCTCTGGCCGTTCATGGTGCGCTACATGCGCCCGTTTCGGCGGGTCTTCCTGGTCACTGGCGCGTTTTCCATCGTCACCGCTTTCATCGAGATCGGACTGATCTGGTATCTGGGCCGGGTCGTCGATGTGATGGAGGCAACGGGCGTCACCGGGTTCTGGCAGGCTTACGGGGTCGAATTGCTGTTGGCGGCCCTCTTCCTCTTGATCCTGCGCCCGGCATTGCAGGCGGTGAACACAGGGTTGCTTAATAACACGATCCTGCCGAATTTCGGCACACTGATCCGCTGGCGTGCGCATCGGCATGTTCTGCGGCAATCGGTCGGCTGGTTCGAGAACGATTTCGCCGGGCGCATCGCCAACCGGATCATGCAGACCCCGCCCGCCGCCGGCGAGGCCGTGTTCCAGACCTTCGACGCGCTGAGTTATTCGATCGCCTACGCGGTTGGTGCCGGGCTGTTGCTCTATGGGGCCGATCCGCGGCTTGTGTTGCCGATGCTGGTCTGGCTGGCGCTTTACGGCTGGCTGGTGCATTGGACGATCCAGCGGGTTGGCCCGGCGTCAAAAGAGGCCTCCGACGCCCGCAGCGCGGTCACTGGCCGGGTCGTGGATGCCTATACCAACATCCATTCCGTGAAGCTCTTCGCACAGGCCGAACATGAAACCGACTATGCCCGCGAAGCGATCGAAACCGCGCGGGTGACGTTTCAAAAGGAAATGCGTATTTTCACCACGATGGATCTGTCGCTGGTGTTCCTGAACGGATTCCTGATCGTGGCGGTTGTCGGCTGGGCGATCTGGCTCTGGTCGATCAGCGCCGCCAGCCTTGGTGTCGTTGCCGCCGCCGCCGCACTGGTGCTGCGGCTCAACGCGATGACCGGCTGGATCATGTGGGCCGTCAGTTCGTTCTTTCGCAACCTTGGCGTCATCGCCGAGGGGATGGAAACCATTGCCCAGCCGATCACGCTGGTTGACGCACCGAATGCCAGGCCACTGGCGTTTCAAGATGGGCAGGTCGAGCTGATCGACCTGAGCCACCATTACGGGCGCGGCAGCGGCGGGTTGCAGTCGCTGAGCCTGAGCATCGCGCCGGGCGAGAAGATCGGCCTGATCGGGCGTTCGGGGGCTGGGAAATCGACCCTGGTAAAGCTGCTCTTGCGGTTTTACGACGCCGAAGGCGGGCGCATCGAGATCGACGGCCAGGACATCGCGACCGTGACCCAGGACAGTCTGCGCGCGCGGATCGGCATGGTGCAGCAAGACACCGCGCTGTTGCACCGGTCGGTGCGGGAGAACATCCTCTATGGCCGCGCGGACGCCACCGAGGCGCAGATGATCGACGCGGCCAAACGGGCCGAGGCGCATGAGTTCATCCAGGACCTGACCGACGCCGAAGGGCGCCGCGGCTATGACGCGCGCGTCGGGGAGCGCGGTGTGAAGCTGTCGGGCGGGCAACGACAGCGCATCGCGATTGCCCGTGTCATCCTGAAAGACGCGCCGATCCTGGTGTTGGACGAGGCCACCAGCGCGCTGGACAGCGAGGTCGAGGCACAGATCCAGGAAACGCTCTATGGCGTGATGGAGGGCAAGACGGTGATCGCCATTGCGCACCGGCTGTCCACCATCGCCCGGATGGACCGGATCGTCGTTCTGGATGACGGACGCATCGCCGAACAGGGGACGCACGCGGACCTGCTGGCGCGCGACGGGCTCTATGCCCGGTTCTGGAGCAGACAATCGGGCGGTTTCATCGGCACCGAGGAGGCCGCCGAGTGAGGCTTTCGACCCTGATCAACCCGTTCATGCCCGCCGATGGGCCCCCGCCACGCAAGTTGGGGGCTTTTGTGCGCTGGGCGCTGGCGGGGGCCTGGCCGGGGATCTGGATCGCGACCGCGATCTCGGCCGCCGGTGGCGTGACCGAGGTGATGGCCGCGCTGATCATGGGCAGCGTTGTCGATGCCGCCGTTTCGGGCAGCACAGAGACGTTTTTCGCCGAACACTGGCTGATGCTGCTGCTCTTCGCCGGGTTCTTTCTGGTGATCCGGCCGGTGGCTTTCGGTCTGAACTCGGCGTCGAACTTTCTGACCATTGCCCCGAATGTCGACCCGCTGGTGCTGTCGCGGCTGAACCGCTGGACCATGGGCCAGGACATCGGTTTCTTCGACAACGATTTCGCGGGCCGCATCGCGCAGAAACAGATCCAGACCGCGCGCGCCCTGACCGAGGTGGTCAGCGAATCGATCAACACCGTGGCCTTTGCGCTGTCGTCCCTGATCGGCTCGGCGGCGCTGGTCGGGTTCATCGACTGGCGGCTTGGCGCGATCCTGTTCGTCTGGGCGCTGGTCTATCTGGTGCTGATCCGGCTGTTCATGCCGCATATCCGCAAGCGGTCGGGCGCGCGGGCCGGTGCGCGGGCGATGGTGACGGGGCAGGTGGTGGACACGATCACCAACATCCGCACAGTGAAACTGTTCGCCCACGCCCGGCACGAAGACCGCAATGCGCTGGAGGCGATGCGCAGCTTTCGCGAAAAGGTGCTGTCCTATGGCCGGGTCTCGGCGACGTTCCGCGTCACGCTGATGCTGATCGCGGGCCTGCTGCCGGTTGCGCTGGTGGGCGGGACGCTGTGGCTCTGGACGCTGGGGCAGGCTTCGACGGGGGCTATCGTTGCGGCGGGGACCGTGTCGATCCGGCTGGCGCAGATGACCGGCTGGGTCAGCTTCACGCTGATGGCGATCTATGCCAATGTCGGCGAGGTCGAGGACGGAATGCGCACCCTGACCGTGTCGCATGTTCTGACCGACCGTCAGGACGCGACTGAGCTGCCGCCGGTGCGCGGCGAGATCAAGTTTCAGGATGTCGGCTTTGCCTATGGCCGCCAGTCCGGCGGGGTTGAGCACCTGAACCTGACGATCCAACCCGGTGAACGGATCGGCATTGTCGGTGCCTCGGGGGCGGGGAAAACGACCCTGGTGGCGCTGCTGTTGCGGCTCTATGACACCGAAAAAGGCGCGGTGCGGATCGACGGCGTCGATGTGCGCAGCGTCACCCAGGAAAGCCTGCGGCGGCAGATCGGCATGGTCACCCAGGACACGGCGATGTTCAACCGCTCGGCGCGCGACAATATTCGCTATGGCCGCCCCGACGCCACCGAAGCCGAGTTGATCGAGGCCGCCAGCGCCGCCGAGGCGCATGACTTCATCACCGGCCTGCGCGATGCGGCGGGGCGCAAGGGCTACGAGGCGCATCTGGGCGAACGCGGTGTGCGGCTTTCGGGCGGCCAGCGGCAACGCATCGCCCTGGCGCGTGCGTTTCTGAAAGACGCGCCGATTCTGGTGCTGGACGAGGCCACGAGCGCCCTGGACAGCGAGGTCGAGGCGCAGATCCAGAAGGCGCTGGAACGGATCATGTCGGGCAAGACCGTGCTGGCCATCGCCCACCGCCTGTCCACAATCGCCCGCATGGATCGCATCATCGTGCTTGACGCGGGCCATATCGTCGAGGAAGGCACGCATGATGCCCTGCTGGCGCTGGGCGGGCGTTATGCCCGGTTCTGGTCGCGCCAGTCGGGCGGCTTTCTGGGCGTGGACGAAGACGAGGACGAAACCGCGTGACCGATCTGGAAACCATCGCTGCCGCGGATTTCGGGCGCACTTTGCGGGGCGTCGGCGTGAACCTGCTGTGCCGTGACCTGCGGGGAATGGCCGCGTTCCTGTCGGGGTGTTTCGGCTTGTCGATTCACCGGTTGAGCGATGATTTCGCACTGGTCCGGCATGAAGAGGTGCTGCTGCAACTGCATGCCGATGGCACCTTTGGCCGCCATCCGTTGATTGACCTGTTGCCGGAAAACCCGCCGCGTGGAGCCGGGGTGCAGATCTATCTGTTCGGTATCGACCCGGACGCGGCCTGCGCGCGGGCCGAAAGCGCGGGCGGCGTGGTGATCGAACCGGCGACGGACAAACCCCATGGCCTGCGCGAGGCGACGATACTGGCACCCGAAGGCTTTGCGTTTTCACCAGCGGTGCCGTTGCCATGATAACCGTCGAACGTCTGACTTTGAAGGCCGACGGGTTTGCGCAGGGGATCATCGTGCCGCGCACCCTGCCCGGCGAAGAGGTAGAGGGCGCGATCGCCGACGGCCAGATCACGCAACCCCGGATCGTCACGCCTTCGCCGGACCGTGTTGCCGCGCCTTGTCGGCACTACAGGGCTTGCGGGGGTTGCGCGTTGATGCATGCCTCGGATGGGTTCGTTGCTGGATGGAAACAAGAGGTCGTGCGCCATGCCTTGACGGCGCAGGGGCTGGACGCGGCGTTGCGCCCGATCCTGACCTCGCCGCCGCAAAGCCGCCGTCGCGCCACGCTGGCCGGGCGGCGGTTGAAATCGGGCGCACTGGTAGGGTTCCATGCCCGCGCTTCGGACACCGTGACGGCGATTCCCGATTGCCGGCTGCTGGACCCCGTGCTTCTGGCCGCGATCCCTGCGTTGCAGGAATTGGTGGCGCAAGGCGGGTCGCGCAAGGGCGAGATGAAGCTGACCGTCACCGCGTTTGACCAGGGGGTCGAGGTTGCTGCGACCGGTGGCAAGCCGCTGGATACCGCGCTGCGCATCGCCCTGCCGCAGATCGCCGCGCGGCACGGGTTGGCACGGCTGGCCTGGGATGGCGAGGTTCTGATGCAGCCCGAGCCACCGACGCTGGGCCTGGGGCGGGCCCGTGTCTCGCCGCCGCCCGGTGCCTTCCTGCAGGCTACGCCGCAGGGGGAAGCCGCGCTGCGCAACGCGGTGCAAGAGGCGGTCGGCCCTGCGCGCCGCATCGCCGACCTGTTCGCGGGCTGCGGCACCTTCGCCCTGCCGCTGGCCGAAACCGCCGAGGTTCTGGCCGTCGAGGGTTCTGCCGCGATGCTGGCGGCGCTGGATCAAGGCTGGCGGATGGCGCCAGGGCTCAAGCGCGTGACCTGCGAAACACGCGACTTGTTCCGCCGCCCGTTGATGCCCGACGAACTGGCCGGGTTCGAGGCGGTGGTGATCGACCCGCCGCGCGCCGGGGCCGAGGCACAGGTCGCCGAACTCGCCCGTGCCGACGTGCCGGTGATCGCCGCCGTCAGCTGCAACCCCGTCACCTTTGCGCGGGATGCGCGGGCGCTGGTTCAGGCGGGGTATCGGCTGGACTGGGTGCAGGTTGTCGATCAATTCCGCTGGTCGGCGCATGTAGAGCTTGCCGCCCGGTTCACGCGCGCCCATATCGGCTGAAACCCGAGAGGATTCATGATTTTGCGCGACCGCATTTCCGCGTTTCTGGCAAGTTCCGTTGTGCGCAACGGGATTCTCGCCGTCATTCTGTTCAACGCCGTCCTGCTGGGGCTGGAAACCTCGGCGCCCGCGATGGCCGCGGCGGGGCCGCTGATCCTGGCACTGGATAGCGCGTGCCTCGCGATCTTTGTCGCGGAACTGGCGCTGAAGCTGTTCGCGCAACGTGGCGCGTTCTTCCGGTCTGGCTGGAACATCTTCGATTTCCTGATCGTCGGCATCGCGCTGGTTCCGGCGGCGCATAGTTTCAGCGTGCTGCGCGCGTTGCGGATCCTGCGCCTGTTGCGCGTGGTCTCGGTGGCGCCCGCGCTGCGCCGCGTGGTCGAGGGGTTCATCCGCGCCGTTCCCGGCATGGGGTCAGTGTTCCTGCTGATGGGGATGATCTTTTACATCGGTTCGGTGATGGCGACGAAGCTGTTTGGTGCGGCTTTCCCAGACTGGTTCGGGGGCCTCGGTGCCTCGGCCTATACCTTGTTCCAGGTGATGACGCTGGAAAGCTGGTCGATGGGCATTGTGCGCCCGGTTATGGCAGAGTTCCCCTATGCCTGGTTGTTCTTCGTGCCCTTCATCATCGTCACGACCTTTGCGGTGGTGAACCTGCTGGTCGGTCTGATCGTCAATTCGATGCAGGACGCGCATAACCAGGAAACCGACGCGCGCACCGATGTCTATCGCGACGAAGTTCTGGCCAGACTGCGCGCAATCGAGGAGAGGTTGCATGACCGGCGTGATTAGAGCGGCTGTTGCGCTGTTGATGCTGGCTGGCACCGCACAGGCGCAGACCATCTCTGCGGTGCGGCTGGCGGAACCGACCGCGCGCTACGGGCATCACCCGATGGGCCCCGGTGTTGCCGACCACGGCGCGCTGGAGATCATGCTGGACGGTGGCGAGCGGCGTCTGATCCGGCTGCCGCAATCGCGCGTGTTCGAGGATCTTACCGCGCGTCTGGTCGATGTAACCGGCGATGGCCAACCCGAGGTGGTGGTGATCGAAAGCGACCAGACCCAGGGCGCCAGGGTGTCGGTTTACGGGTCCAACGGAGTAATCGCTGCCTCGCCATTCATCGGGCAGCGCCATCGCTGGTATGCGGTTTCCGGGATCGCCGACCTGGATGGCGACGGCACGGTCGAGATCGCGGTGGTCGATCGCCCGCATCTGCGCAAGGCACTGGTGATCTGGCGGCGCGAGGGGGATCGGCTGGTGGCCGTCGCCACGCTGGCGGGGGTCACGAATCATCTGTTCGGCGAAGCCCGGATCCAGGGCGGGCTGCGTTTCTGCGGATCGGGCGCCGAGGTCATCCTGGCGCGGGCGGATTGGTCCGGGTTGGTGGCGGTGCGTCTTGTCGATGGTGCGCTTATCGCGCGCGACCTGCCCGGTGACGCCGATGCCGAAGGGTTCGCACAAGCCATGGCTTGCGGCATCTGACGCGCGTCAGCTCTGCATGGGCCCCTCGTATTCGAACAGGGCGCAACTGACGTCGTCCGGAAAATCCTCGGATTCATGCCAGCGCGCGAGTTCCCACATGAGGGCTTCCAGCAGGGCGTTGCCGCGCAGCGGCGCGAGATGGCGCATGATCCGTTCCAACCCGTCGTGTCCCAGTTCCTCACCCGCGGGGTCGGGGCATTCGGTGACACCGTCCGATACCAGAAGCAGGCGCTCGCCAGGGTTCAGCTGCGCCTTGAAATCGTGATACTCGGCCCCTTCGATCAACCCGACGGGAAGGCCGCCGTCGCCCAGGATGCTGACGCTGCCATCGCGATGCTGCAGCAGCGGGTGCGGGTGCCCGGCCTGCACAATTCGCACCGACCCGCGCAGCCGGTCCAGTTCGGCATAGGCCAACGTAACGTAGCGGTCGGTCTGGATTTCGGACAGCATGAGCTGGTTCATCGTCGCCGCCACCTGCGCCGGGGGGCGGCCAGCAGGGCCCAGGGCCGTCTGCATGACCGCGATGTTGTGATCCGCCGATGCCCCCGACAGCAACCCCGATAGCCGGGCGGTCAGAAGAGCCGAGGTAACGCCATGCCCGCTGACGTCAAACGCATAGAGCCCTGTCAGGCTGGGCGTGATGTCGAAAAACCCCACCATGTCGCCGCCGACATGACCGGACGGGCGCAGGATCAGGCTGATCGCGCCTTCCCGGTATTGATGGTGCCGTTCGCGCAGCAGCGATTGTTGCAGGTTGCGCGCATCCACCAGATCGCGATCCAGCGAATCGTAAAGCTGGCGCAGCTTCACAAGCGTGTCGGTCAACAACTGGTTGTTGCCACGCAGCATGCGTTCCATTGCCAGCACCCGCTCGCCAGCCTTGATCCGCGCGCGCAATTCGCCTGAATCGACCGGTTTGGCAAGAAAATCATCTGCGCCAACCTCCAACCCTTCGGCGACGGCGGCCTTGTCGGATTTCGAGGTCAGCAGGATGAAGTAGATGTAGCGGTCGGTCTGTCGGCTGCGCAGCGTGCGGCAGAATTCGATCCCGTTCATCTCTGGCATCATCCAGTCTGACAGGATCAGGTCGATCGGAACCTGGTCGCAAATGATCAGGGCTTCGGCGCCAGAGCCCGCCTGGTGAACGGTAAACCCCCAGTTTCGCAACCCGGCGGCCACAAGAAGGCGTTGCGCGCGCGAATCATCGACAACCAGCACGTGATGAATCGCTTGATCGGTTGCCGACGGGACCGTGGGCGCAGAGTCGGAGGTCGGGATAACAGAGAAGGACACGCGGCACCTTTGAATTGACACGACGAGAGTTTTTGCCGGAAGGGTTTAAGAAAAGCTGAAATGGAGAATTGTCCTCATTCTGTTTTTCACGCTAACTCTCGCTTAAAGGTTGAAGAGCACCATTTTCGGGACAGTCAGCGGAGGCAGCGATGATCGACTGGTCGCATGTGGATGAACTCAGACGGGATATGGCCGAAGGTTTCGATGAGATCGTCGAGGTCTTTCTGGAAGAGGTCGATGAAGGCATCGCGGGACTGACCCCTGGCTCAGCTGACGCAAGCCTTGCCGCGGGCCTTCATTTTCTCAAAGGCGCGGCGCTGAACCTGGGTTTTGCGGATTTCGCCGCGCTATGCAGCGATGGCGAAGAGCAGGCCCTCAAGGGGAACGGTGCCAATGTGGATCTGGCGCAGGTGCGCGCCTGTTACCTTGCATCCAGACAGGAGTTTCTGGCGGGGCTGTCGCGCCGCGCGGCATGAAGGCCGGGGTGGATCGCCGTGTCAGAGCAGGAAATCGGCGAGAGTTCCGTCGTCGGTAATGTCGCGGTATTCGAACCCGGCAGCACGCATTCGGGCGAACAGGGTGTCGAAATTCTCGGCTGTCGCGGTTTCGATCCCGATCAGGACAGAGCCGTAGTTCCGCGCCGATTTCTTGAGATATTCAAACCGGGCGATATCGTCTTCGGGGCCCAGGATTTCCAGGAAGTCGCGCAACGCGCCGGGGCGCTGGGGCAGGCGTAGGATGAAGTATTTCTTTTGACCGGCGAATTTCATCGCCCGTTCCTTGACCTCGGGCAGGCGTTCGAA
>JAGRMK010000195.1 GCA_020441345.1 Paracoccaceae bacterium | reverse complement strand
ATCTCGGCATGGGTGATGAAGCCCTTTTCAACCCGCAGCACGTTCAACGCCTCCATGCCATAGGCACAGCCGCCGAGCGCCTCGACCTCGGCCAGGAGCCGGTCGAAGAGCGCGGCGCCGTAGCGCGTCGGCACCGCCAGTTCATAGCCTTGCTCGCCCGAGAACGAGATGCGGAACACGCGGCCCGGCACGCCCGCGATATCCAGTTCGGCGCAGCCCATGAACGGCAGGTCCGGCAGGTCACAGACCCGGCTTAGAACCTTGCGCGCGCACGGTCCGGCGACGGCGAATTGCGCCCAGGCCTCGGTCACAGAGACAAAGCGCACCCGCCAATCGGCGCAGAACGCCTGATGCACGAAATCCATGTGGCGCATCACCGGCCCGGCAGCGGCGGTGGTGGTGGTAACCACGAAATGCGTCTCGTCCAGCCGCGCGCAGGTGCCGTCATCCATGACATAGCCGTCTTCACGCAGCATCAGCCCGTAGCGCGCGCGGCCAACCTTGAGCGTCGACATCGTGTTCGAGTAAACGAAATCGAGGAAGCGCGCGGCATCGGGGCCTTGCACGTCGATCTTGCCCAGTGTGCCGACCTCGGTCACGCCGACGGTCGTGCGCACCGTCTTGACCTCGCGGTCGCAGGCCGTGCGCCAGTCGGTTTCGCCCGCGCGCGGGTAATAGCTGGGCCGATACCAGAGCCCGGCTTCGATCATCGGCGCCCCCATCGCGCGCGACCGGGTATCCGAACTGAGCAGCCGGCGCGGGGCAAAGCCATGGCCGCGTGCGCCCGCGCCCATCGCGGCGATCGACACCGGCACATAGGGTGGGCGAAAGGTGGTCGTGCCGGTCTGCGGGATCGTGCGCCCCGTGGCCTCGGCCAGCACCGCCAACGCGCCGACGTTCGAATTCTTGCCCTGATCGGGTGCCATGCCCTGTGTGGTATAGCGCTTCATGTGCTCGACCGACCCGAACCCCTCGCGCGCGGCGAGGGTTACATCCTTGGTCGTCACATCGTTGGCGAAGTCGAGCCAGGCGCGCCCGCCCGCATCGACCGCCCAGAGAGGCGCGATGGCATAGGGCGTATCGGGTGCTGTCGGCAGCGCCATCTGCGGCGCCGCGATTCCCAGATCGGCCAAAGCGCCCTGGGCAGCGGCGATCCCGTCGGCCAGGCAAGCGGTGGTAGAAAACTGCCCTCGCGCGGCCCCGGCGACGCGCAGCCCCGGCACCGCGCCGTCGCGCGGGACGAAGGCCGCGATCGGGTCGGACCAGTCGGGGCGCCCGTTCAGGTGGCAGGTCAGGTGAACCGAAGGGTTCCAGCCGCCTGCCAGGGCGAGTGTCCGCGCCTCGACCCAGGACGTGCCGCCCGCGTGGCGGATCGCCACCGATGTCAGCCCCAGACGCCCACGCGTCGCGATGACCTGCGCATTGGGATAGACCGGGAAGGCTTCGGTCACGGCGACCGGGCGGGGATCGACGTAGCCCGCGATCTCGACCCCCATCGCGGTCAGGCCGCGCGCCGCGTCGAGGCCTGAGTCGTTGTTGGAAAACACCACGACGCGGCCCGGGTTGATCCCCCAGCGCGCGGCATGCGCCCTGAGCCCCGAGGCCAGCATGACGCCGGGGCGATCGTTATCGGGGTGCGCGATCGGACGTTCCAGCGCCCCGGCACATAGGATTGCGCGCCGCGCAACGATCCGCCAGAAGGCTTCGCGCGGCAAGTCGGGAACGGCACCCGGCGCGACATGCAGCCCGACCCGCTCCAACGCGCCGAAGGTGCCATCGTCATATGCGCCGGTGACCGTGGTGCGCGGCATCAGCCGCACGTTCGGCAATGCCGCAAGTTCCGCCAGAACCCCCGCGACCCAATCCACCGCCGGCTTGTCGCCGACAACGGGCTGGTCGGCCAGAAGCCGCCCGCCAAGGCGCGAGTCCTCTTCCGCCAGGATTACATCGGCACCCGCGCGCGCCGCCGTCCACGCCGCCATCAAGCCCGTCGGACCCGATCCGATCACCAGCAGATCGCAATGCGCATAGGTCTTTTCATAGACCCCCTCATCATGGCGCCCCGACAGGCTGCCTAGCCCAGCCGCACGGCGAATCGCCGGTTCATACAGCTTTTCCCAGAAGGCGCGCGGCC
>JAGRMK010000011.1 GCA_020441345.1 Paracoccaceae bacterium | reverse complement strand
CCAATGTGGTCGATTCGACGCTGGAAAGCTTCGTCTTCGAGATGACCGGCGCGCCCTCCAAGATCGACGCCTTCGCCGATCTGATGCGTCCTCTGGGGCTAAGCGAAATCGCCCGCACCGGCGTCGCGGCGCTCGCGCGCGGCGCCTGAACCGCGCGCGCCCCCCCGTTGTCACCCCTCACGCCGCGCCAGCCCCCTGGCGCGGCGTTTTCCCAAGCCGAGGGTCCGTCGATGTCGCCACCTGTCACCCGCCTCGGCGGAAAACGCGTTCTCTTCGTGATGGCCGCGCCCCAGGAATACGGGCCTTGCCTGCGGGCGCGCCTTTCCCCCCTGATCACCGGCGTCGGGCCGATCGAGGCCGCAATCGGCACGACCCATGCCCTCGCCGCCCTTGCCGCCCTCGGCACCCCGCCCGATCTCGTCGTATCGCTGGGCTCGGCCGGCTCGGCGCGGCTGGATCACTGCGGCCTCTATCAGGCAACAGAGGTCGCCTGGCGCGACATGAACGCCACCGCCTTGGGATTCGCGGCTGGCATCACACCCTTCCTCGACCTGCCCGCCATCCTGCCCCTGCCACTGCACCTGCCCGGGATCCCCGGCGCCAGCCTCTCGACCGGCGCCAACATCGTCACCGGAGCGGCCTATGACGGCATCGCGCAGGACATGGTCGACATGGAAACCTTCGCCGTGCTGCGCGCCTGCATGAACACCGGCGTCCCCCTGATCGCCCTGCGCGGGATATCGGACGGCAAACAGGCCCTCACCGGCCTGCATGACTGGACGGAATACCTGCACATCATCGACGAGAAACTCGCCGCTGCGCTGATCCCCCTGGAATCTGCCCTTGCCGAGGGCCTGCTCGGCTAAGCCCGTCTTTACTCTCCCAATATCCCGGGGGTGAGGCCCGCAGGGCCGAGGGGGCAGCGCCCCCTGCGCGCAACGCGCGCCCGCTGCGCGGGGGCTCGATGCCCCCCAAGGCGGGCCTGCGTCCCCTCCCGCTCCTCATACGACCGTTTCGCGATCGATCTCCGTCACCAGCCAGTCGCGAAACTGCGCCACGGTGCGTTTCGCGCCCCGCCCGGGTACTGCATCCGGTTCGACGAAATAATAGCCATATCCCGAAACCCGTTCGTCACCCAGCGGCACCAGCGCCCCCGTCTCCAGCTCGGGCCGGATCAGGAACGGCGGCATCAGTGCCACGCCCATTCCCGCCGCCGCCGCCTGCGCCAGCGTCGAGACCTGCTCGAATCGCATGCTCGGCGCCGGAACCGGCCCGCTTTGGCCAGTCTTGGTCCACCAGTCCGACCAGCCCTGAGGCCGCGAGGTCAAACCCAGCAGCGGCTGGCTCGACACGCCGCGCCCGGCCAGCGTGGGCGCCGAGACTGGCATTACCGTCTCGGCCATCAGCAGCGTCAGCCGCGCCCCCGGCCAGTCGCCGCGCCCGGAATGGATCGCCGCGTCGATCCCCTCAGCCACCAGGTCGAACCGCCCGATCCGCGTCGCGAAATGCAGCGTGATCTCGGGGTGTCGCCGCACGAAGCGCGGGATCCGCGGCATCAGCCAGCGCGTGCCGAATGTCGGCAGGATCGCCAGCCGCAGCCCGTGCTCCGGCGCGTGCCCCATCGCCTCCAGCGCGCCCTGTCCAAGCGTTTCCAGGGCCACCCGCGCTCGCCTGGCATAGGCCGCCCCGGCCTCGGTCAGCACCGCCCCCCGTGCGCCACGCAGGATCAGCGCAACACCGAGCTGCGTCTCCAGCTGCGCCACCTGCCTCGACACCGCCCCCTGGGTCAGCGCCAGATCCTGCGCGGCGGCGGTGAAACTGCCGGTCCGCGCGACGGCGTCGAGGGCCAGCAAGGCGGCGGTGCTCGGCAAAAGGCGACGCTGCATCTATTCCATTCCCTCATGACTTTATGCAAAAATATCGGTTCTTTGCGCACTTGTCTCATGGTATTTGGCCCCATCCGCAAAACCGATCCATCCCTCGGAGGACATGATGACCGACCGCCCGACCCTCAAGGCCAAGGATGCGCCCGACCTGTCGCGCTTTGAATGGGATGACGCGCTGCGTCTCGAATCCCAGCTCAGCGAAGACGAGCGCATGCTGCGCGACGCCGCCCGCGATTTCGCACAAACCGTCTTGCAACCGCGCGTGATCGCCGCCTACCGAGACGAAGTCAGCGACCCCGAGGTGTTCAAGCTGATGGGCGACGCCGGGCTTCTGGGCACCACCATCCCCGAGGAATACGGCGGGCTGGGTGCCGGCTATGTGACCTATGGCCTCGTCGCGCGCGAAATCGAGCGCGTCGACTCGGGCTATCGTAGCATGATGTCTGTGCAATCCTCGCTGGTCATGTATCCGATCTATGCCTA
>JAGRMK010000194.1 GCA_020441345.1 Paracoccaceae bacterium | reverse complement strand
TTGCGCCCCATCAGCGCCACGGCCTGCCCTGCCTCGACCGTCAGATCGACGCCGAACAACGCCTGCGAGGCCCCATAGTAAACCTCGAGCCCCTCGACCCGTGCCAGAGCGCTCATGGTGTTTCCTCGCCCAGATAGGCCTCGCGCACACGCGGGTCGTTGCGTATCTCGTCCACCGTGCCGCTGGCGATGATCTGGCCATAGACCAGAACGCTGATCCTGTCGGCCAGCGCAAAGACCGCATCCATGTCATGTTCGACCAGCAGGATCGGTGCCTCGGACTTGAGTCCGCGCAGAAAGTCGATCAACGTGCCGACCCCCTCGGTGCCGAGACCGGCCATCGGTTCATCCAGCAGGAAACACGCAGGCTCCAGCGCGAGCGCAACGGCGATTTCCAGCAACCGGCGTTCGCCGTGGCTGAGTTCGGCCGAGGGCACGCTGGCCCGGCCATCCAGCCCCACGCGCTTCAGCATCGCCAGCGCGGGATCCAACAACCCGCGCTCGCGCATCACCGGGCGCAGGACACGGAACGAATGCCCCTGCCGCGCCTGCAAGGCCAGCATGACATTGCGCCGCGCCGAGTATTCGGGGATCAGTGACGAAATCTGAAAGCTGCGCCCCAGCCCCAGCCGCGCGCGCTGTGCGACGCTCATCCTGGTGATGTCGCGCCCTTTGAAGATGATCGTCCCGGAGTCCGGCGCGATCCGCCCCGAGATCTGGCCGATCAGCGTCGATTTGCCTGCACCGTTGGGCCCGATCAGGGCATGGATCTCGCCGGGGTGCAGCGTCAGCGACACGTCGTCGGTGGCCTTGAGCGCGCCAAAGCTCTTGGACAGATGCGACAGCGTCAGGATCGGATCAGCCAAGGCGTTCCCTCCCGGCGATCAGCCCGATCAGACCGCCACGCGCGAACAGCACCGCGCCCAGCAGGACAAGACCCAGCCACAGTTTCCAGTGCTCGGTCAGACCGCCGAACGTGACCTCGAACCCGACCAGGATCGCGGCGCCCGCGACCGGTCCGAACAACCGCCCGGTGCCGCCCAGAATGATGATGATGATCAACTCGCCCGACATCGTCCAGGCCATCATCGACGGGCTGGTGAACCGCGACAGATCGGCCATCAGGGCCCCAGCCAGCCCGGTGATCATGCCCGACAGGATGAAAGCCGCCAGCTTGATGCCGAAGGGCTCGATCCCCACCGCCGCGACCCGGTCCGGGTTCTGGCGAATTGCCATCAGCGCCGCCCCGAACCGCGAGGCCCGCACCATTGCGAACAGCCCCAGCGCCAGCATCAGAACGCCCCAGCAGATCAGGAACAGGTGCAGCGGGCGCATCGTGTTCAGCCCCGGAAACTGGTTGCGCACATAGATCGGCAGACCGTCTTCGCCGCCATAGGCGGGCCAGGAGATCGCGAAATAATAGACCATCTGCGCAAAGGCGAGGGTGATCATGATGAAGAACACGCCCTCGGTCCGCAGGCTCAGCACGCCGATCACGGCCGCCAACAGGCCGGAAACCAGCATCGCCACAGGCCAGATGATCAGCATCTGATTGGTGCCGGGCAGGCCCAGGATCGGCGCGCCGTTGAAGGCATGTTGTGCAAGGATCCCGGCGCAATATCCCCCAAGACCGAAGAACACCGCATGCCCGAACGACACCATGCCGCCCAGCCCCAGCACCAGGTTGAGGCCAAGCCCCGCCAGCGCCAAGATCGCGATGCGGGTGAACATGGTGATGGTGAACGGCTCGTCTGCCCAGAGCGCCCAAAGGGGCACCAGCAGCAGCCCGAGAGCCAGCACCGTGTTGAGGGCGTATTCGCGATGCGTGTCACGCATGGAGAGGAAACAATCCTTTGGGGCGCAGGACCAGAACCAGCGCCATGAGCAGATAGATCAGCATCGACGCCAGCGCTGCGCCGATGCCGCTGGCCTGGCTAGCGTCCAGAAACACCGCGAAGGCGCGCGGCAACAGGAAACGGCCCATGGTGTCGATCACTCCGACCAGCAGCGCCCCGACCATCGCGCCGCGAATGCTGCCAATGCCACCGATCACGATCACCACGAAAGCCAGGATCAACACGGGTTCGCCCATGCCCACCTGCACCGCCTGAACGGCACCGACCAGCGCCCCGGCCATTCCCGCCAGCGCCGCACCCAGCGCGAACACGACGGTATAAAGCGCGCGGATGTTGACACCCAGCGCGGCGATCATCTCGCGGTCGTTCTCGCCCGCGCGGATGCGAATCCCCAGCCGCGTGCGCGCGATCAGCAGCCACAGCCCCAACGCGACCAGCAGCCCGAACCCGATCAGCGCCAGTCGATAGAGCGGATAGTCCACCAGACCCAGATTGACCGTGCCCGAAAGGATCGGCGGCGCGTTGAGATACAATGGAAAGGGACCAAAAACCATTTTGGTCGCTTCGGACAGGATCAGGATCAGAGCAAAAGTCGCCAGCACCTGATCCAGGTGGTCGCGGTCATACAGCCGCCGGATCACCAGCATCTCGATCAGTGCCCCGGCGGCGGCGGCGGCGGCCATGCCGGCGGCCAACCCCAGCCAGAAATTGCCCGTCGCCCCCGCGGCGACCGCGCAAAAGAACGCCCCGATCATGTATAGCGAACCATGCGCCAGGTTGATCAGCCCCATCACGCCGAACACCAGCGTCAATCCGGCCGACATAAGGAACAGCATCAGCCCGAATTGCAGGCCGTTCAGCAATTGTTCGAAGATTAAGGCAAGTGTCACGGTCTCGGTCCCCGGATGGCGGGCCGTTGGGTCACTGGAACGTCGCCCTTGGGGTGACGCCCATATGAAGGAGAGGGGCGAAAAGCCCCGTCGGCGCGATAAAACCGCGCCGACGGGCAGAGCCGGTTACTCCATCGGGCACTGGGCCGCATAAACGTCGACATAGTCCTCGATCGCCAGGCCGAGCAGCCGGTTGGTGATCTCGCCGTCAACCATCGCCACCTGGCGGATATAGACATCCTGAATCGGGTGCTGATTGTTGGCAAAGGCAAAATCGCCGCGAACCGAGTCGAAATCCGCGGCGCGCAGCGCGGCGCGGAAGGCGTCATGGTCATCGACATCGGCCACGGCCAGCGCCGACAGGATCAGGTTCGCCGTATCGAAGCTCTGGCTGGCATAGAGCGACGGAGTGCGCCCGTAGGCCTCGCGGAAGGCGGCGACGAAGGCCGCGTTGGCGGCGTTGTCCAGGTCCGGCGACCACTGGCCGGAATTGATGACACCCATCGCAGCCTCGCCCATCGCCGGCAGGTTGTCCTGGCCCACGGTGAACGCGGTCGAAATCACCGGCAGATCCACGCCCGATTGCGAATACTGCCGCATGAAGCTGATCCCCATGCCGCCCGGCAGGAAGATGAACACGCTGTCCGCCCCCGAAGCGCGGATTTGCGCGATCTCGGCCGCGTAATCGGTCTGACCCAGCTGGGTATAAAGCTCACCCGCGATGGTCCCGGTATAGCGCCGCTTGAAGCCGGTCAGTGCGTCGGTCCCGGCCGGATAGTTCGGCGCCAGGATGAAGGTGTTGGTCATCCCGTGCTCGCTGGCATAGGCGCCCGAGGCCTCGTGCAGCATGTCGTTCTGCCAGGCCGCGTTGAAATAATTGGGGTGGCACCCCGCGCCAGCCAGCGGCGATGGCCCGGCGTTCGACGAGATATAGATCACGTCCTGTGCCGTGACCGAGGGCACGACCGCCATCGCCAGGTTCGAAAAGATGATTCCGGTCAGAATATCCGCGCGTTCGGACTGGATCATGCGATCGGCAATCTGCACCGCTTGCTCGGGGCGCTGGCCGTCGTCCTCGATCACCAGATGGATCGCATCGGACCCCGACATGGCAAGCGCCAGTTCGAACCCGTCGCGCACATCCGCACCGATCCCCGCACCCCCGCCCGAAAGCGTGGTGATCAGTCCCACTGTGGCCGTGCCAGCCTGCGCGACGCCCCCGCTCAAGGCCAGAACCGCAAGGCCGGTGCATAGTGAAGCTCGAATGGTCATGGTGTTCATCTCCCTGTCCGACTGGACCTTTCAACGCGGTCCGATCCACTGAGCCTATCAGCGCCGGAGAGTCTTGCAAGAGATATTTCAAGTATGAAGGATCACGCGCCGCTCCGGTAACGCGAATCACATTAAGCACACCACGGGGACAATAAACCCCAACACCCTCTCGAGCGCCGAATCTGGAAACGCATGAAATCAAAAAAACCGGACGGTCGACCTTCACGGATCGGTGATTGGCCGATGCCCGATCATGAACAATTCATTTCCAATTTTATTCGTTTTGCGAAACTGCGCGGCAAATTGCAAATCATGGCACGATCCGCGCGGAAACAGGGCCTTTTCGTGGCAAAAACTGTTTCCAGATCGGAAACAAAACACCGCAGCCGGGCCGTGATGCGCCATCGCCGCCCGCGGGCCCGCACCCGTTGGTGACGGATTTCTTTTTGTTTTTATTTCTAGTTTGATATACTCATTCACGGTTCGGAAACGAGCCGCGGGCTATGGGGGTGGTCCGGTGGGAATGCTGCCAATCGTGTTCCAGGGTGATAAGACGTCCTGTCAACGCAGCGCGGGCTGCGGGTCTCCTTTGAGCATTTGGCGTAGTCCGGGCATCGGCAAACAAGGCTTTGTCGGCCTATCGAATTCTTGCGTCACCAGACACGTGACGCGCCAGTGCAGCGACGATCGTCCGCTTCCGCGGAAGCCAGGGGAAAAAACAAATGCCACCGAGAAATACAGACCCGACCGACATCACGCCACAGGGCATCGCCGGAATCGTCGATGGCCTCGAAACCGGCGAGATCATGGGGTCCGGCTATACCGATGAAGACGGGGACCGGATTGACAACGATGGTTCCAACATCGACGCCAAGGGCGGCGACGATTACGTCTACGGCGGCTATGGCGACGACACCATCGATGGCGGCGAAGGCGAGGACCGCCTGTTCGGCGGCGATGGCGAGGACCAGATCGCGGGCGGCGCCGACAACGATACGCTTTGGGGCGATGACGGTCAGGATACGCTCTATGGCAACGATGGCGACGACAAGCTGATCGGCGGCGCGGACGATGACCTGATCATCGGCGGCGAAGGCGATGATCGCCTGATCGGCGA
>JAGRMK010000193.1 GCA_020441345.1 Paracoccaceae bacterium | reverse complement strand
CCCGATGTGCGGGGTGCCGGTGCATGCCGCCGAAGGGTATTTGCTGAACCTGATCCGCAAGGGGTTTCGCGTGGCCATCGCCGAGCAGATGGAAGATCCCGCAGAAGCCAAGAAACGGGGATCGAAATCGGTCGTGCAGCGCGATGTGGTGCGCCTGGTGACACCGGGCACGCTGACCGAGGACACGCTGCTGGAACCGCGCCGGCACAATTTCCTGGCGGCCTGGGGCGATGTGCGGGGCGAGTCGGCGCTGGCCTGGGCGGATATTTCGACCGGGGAATTGCGGGTGATGCCCTGCCCGCGCGTGCGGCTGGCGCCGGAACTGGCGCGGCTGGGGGTACGGGAACTGGTGGTTCCGGGCGATCTGGCCGGCGATCTGCGCGCGCTGGCCGAGGAAATGGGCATCGCGCTGGCAGAGCGGGGACGCGCGAGTTTCGACAGCGCGAATGGTGCCAAACGGCTCTGCGCGGTGTTCGCGGTGTCGACGCTGGACGGGTTCGGAACCTTCGACCGGGCGGATCTTTCGGCACTGGGCGCGCTGGTCGATTACCTGGAGATGACGCAAAAGGGCCGCATGCCCCTGCTTCGGCCGCCCGTGCGCGAAAACGCAGGGGCGGTGATGCAGATCGATGCGGCGACCCGGCGCAATCTGGAACTGACACAGGCCCTGGCCGGGGGGCGCGAAGGCTCGTTGCTGGCGGCAATCGACAAGACCATCACGGCCGCAGGGGCCCGCCTGTTGGAACGGCGGATCTCCAGCCCATCCTGCGATCTGACGGTGATCGCGGCGCGTTTGGCAGCGGTCGAGACCCTGGTGGCCAGCGACCGGCTGCGCGCCGATCTGCGCGCGGCGTTGAAACAGGTGCCCGATATCGACCGTGCCCTGTCGCGGCTGGCACTGGAACGCGGCGGGCCGCGGGATCTGGCGATGCTGCGCGCCGGGCTGCTGGGGGCCGCCGAACTGGCCGCGCTGCTGGGGGCCGCGCCTGTGCCGCAGGTTCTGGAAAACGCGGCGATGGCACTGGTCGGGCACGAAGGTCTGGCGTCGTTGCTGGAAGAGCGGCTGGTCTCCGAACCGCCGCTGTTGGCGCGCGACGGGGGTTTCGTGGCCTCGGGTGTCGACGGCGATCTGGATGCCGCCCGCGAGTTGCGCGATGAGGGGCGCAGCGTGATTGCCCGGATGCAGGCCGATTATGCGCGCGACACCGGCATTGCCTCTTTGAAGATCAAGCACAACAATGTGCTGGGGTATTTCATCGAAACCACCGCGACCCATGCGGACAAGATGCTCTCCGCGCCGCTGAACGAACGGTTCATGCACCGCCAGACCACGGCCAATCAGGTGCGCTTCACGACGCTGGAACTGTCGGAACTGGAGACCCGCATCCTCAACGCCGGGTCACGTGCACTGGAAATCGAAAAGCGGATTTTCGAGGACATGCGCGCCGCGGTTCTAGCCGAGGCCGGGCCGATCCACGCTGCCGCCCGGGCGTTGGCGGATATCGATGTTACCGCTGCCTTTGCCGATCTGGCGCGGGCTGGCGACTGGTGCCGGCCCGTGGTGGACGACAGCCGGGATTTCCAGGTCGAAGCAGGGCGGCACCCGGTGGTCGAGGCGTCGCTGGCCAAGGCGGGGCAACCCTTTGTCGCCAATAACCTCGACCTGACACCCAGAGAGAACGGCGCGGCGCTTTGGCTGGTGACAGGCCCGAACATGGCCGGTAAATCGACCTTTCTGCGGCAAAACGCTCTGATCGCGATCCTGGCACAGGCGGGGGGGTTCGTCCCGGCCCGCGCAGCCCATATCGGTCGCGTCGATCAGGTGTTCAGCCGGGTCGGTGCCTCGGACGATCTGGCGCGGGGACGATCGACCTTCATGGTCGAAATGGTCGAAACGGCCGCGATCCTCAATCAGGCAGGGGACCGGGCTTTTGTCATTCTGGATGAAATCGGTCGCGGCACGGCAACCTATGACGGGTTGTCGATTGCCTGGTCGGTTCTGGAACATCTGCACGGCGTCAACCACTGCCGCGCGCTGTTCGCGACCCATTACCACGAGATGACCGCCCTCGCCGACCGGCTGGACGGCGCCGAAAACGCAACGGTCACAGTGCGCGAGTGGGAGGGAGAGGTCGTGTTCATGCACGAGGTGCGCAAGGGCGCGGCGGACCGGTCCTATGGCGTTCAGGTAGCGCGGCTGGCCGGGTTGCCCGACGCGGTGATCACGCGGGCGCGCGAAGTGCTGGACATGCTGGAACGGGGCGATCAGGGGCAGCGCGGCGCCAAGACCCTGATCGATGATCTGCCGTTGTTCGCGGCCCAGATGAAAACCGCACCCAGAACAGCGACGCCGAAACCCTCGGCGGTTGAAGCGAAGCTGTCGGAGGTTCACCCCGACACGCTGTCGCCGAGAGAGGCGCTTGCCCTGGTATACGAGCTGCGCGACCTGTTGCCGGAGTAAACGGGCCGATCAGCCGGCGGGCGTAGACGAGACACCGACCTGCGCCGGGCGTAACAGATGGTCGTGCAGGCGGAATCCGTCGCCCAGAACCTGAATGATCTGTCCCGCGACGAAATTCGGCACAGGAGCCTCGAACATTGCTTCATGCATATGCGGGTCGAAGGTATCGCCCGGCGCAGGGCTGATCTTTTCGATTCCGTGGCGGGCGAAAATATTGGTCAGCTCGCGCAGGGTCAGTTCCAGTCCTTCGACCAGACCCTTCGCACGGGCCTGCATTTCCTCATCGACCAGCGACAAGGCCCGGTTGAGGTTGTCGTAGACCGGCAACAGATCGCGGGCGAGCTTGGTGCCGCCATACATCGCAGCTTCGCGTCGGTCTTTCTCACCGCGTTTGCGGCTGTTTTCCAGATCGGCAAGCGCGCGCATCAGGCGATCGCGCATTTCATTGCGTTCCTGTTCGAAGGCGGCCTGTGCCTCTTCGAGGACCGCAAGCGGATCCATTTGCTCCATCTCTTCGATCGTCGTCTCGGCCTGCGCTGCTGCCGACTGTTCTTGTGGCTCTGCCATGTCTTCCTCGTCTTACTCAGACCCGATGTCGGTCAACATGCGACCGACCAGTTGTGCGGTATAGTCGACAATCGGAACGATCCGCCCATAATTGAGTCGGGTGGGACCAATCACGCCGACCGCACCGATGATCTTGCTGTCGGCGTTCATATAGGGAGAAACCACCAAAGTGGAACCCGTTAGTGAAAAAAGCTTGTTCTCTGCACCGATGAAAATGCGCACCCCCTCGCCGCGCTCTGTCAGGTCAAGAACTTCGGCGATATCGCGCTTGCGCTCCAGATCATCGAAGAGCTCGCGGATCCTGGCGAGACTGTCGGTATCGGCCTGTTCCAGAAGATTAGCCCGACCGCGCACGATCAGACGTTCGATATGTTCGCCGTCATCCTCCCAGATCGCCATGCCGCGCTCGACAAGATCGCCGGCAATCGTGTCGATTTCTTGCCGGCGTTGCTTGATTTCCTTGCGCAGCCGGGCGCGCAATTCAGACAGGGTCAGACCCGAGGCGAAGGCGTTGATGAAATTCACCGCTTCACGGAGGGACGCGTGCAAAAGTCCCTGCGGAGGCCGGAAAACGCGGTTTTCAACCTGCCCATCGGCGAAAACCAGGACCACCAGCGCCCGGTCAGCGGCAATCGGAACGAACTCTATGTGCCGGATCGGCGCTTCGTGCTTTGGGGTCAGGACAAGACTTGCACCTTTGGTGATCAATGACAGGGCGTTTCCGACGTTGTCGAGCATCGCGTTCAGATCGCGCTCATTGCTCATCCGGGTCGCTTCGAGCATCTGCCGATCCGAGGCCGTGACGGGATCGACCTCGAGCAAGGCATCCACGAAAAGACGCAGCCCGGTTTGCGTCGGTACCCGCCCTGCCGAAACATGGGGGCTTTCGAGCAGGCCGAGATGTTCGAGATCCTGCATCACATTGCGGATCGTGGCGGCAGAAATGCCTTCGCTGAAGTCGCGCGTGAGCGTGCGCGACCCGACCGGAATGCCCGTTTGCAGATAGGATTCGACGACACGGCGAAAAACCTCGCGCGTGCGGTCATTCAGGTCCTGTAGCGTCGGTTTCGGAGGAACAGTGGACATTTATCGCCGTATGTGATTCGGGTTTTCATCCGGTTGCAACAAAGCGCAGTGCGCGTGTATCTGGAACCATAGTCAGAAAAGGATCCGGACATGCGCCCCTCGGGAAGAAAACTAGACGAAATGCGGTCGGTTTCAATCGAAACCGGCGTGATGCGACATGCAGAAGGGTCATGTCTGATCAAGGTTGGTGACACGCAGGTGCTTTGTTCCGCCTCAATCGAGGACCGCACGCCCCCGTTCTTGCGCAACACCGGCCTTGGCTGGGTCACGGCAGAATACGGAATGCTGCCAAGAGCCACCAACACGCGCAACCGGCGCGAGGCCGCACAGGGCAAGCAAGGCGGCAGAACTGTTGAAATTCAACGCCTTATAGGTCGGTCCCTGCGCGCCGGAATCGACAGATCGGCGTTGGGAGAGCGACAGATCACGGTGGACTGCGATGTGATCCAGGCGGATGGCGGCACCCGCTGTGCGGCGATCACGGGGGGCTGGGTCGCGTTGCGCCTGGCTATCAACACGCTCTTGAAAGCCGGCGTCATCACCACGGATCCGATCATCGGGCATGTCGCGGCGGTTTCCTGTGGGATCTATGCCGGTCAGCCGGTTCTTGACCTCGATTATGCCGAAGACAGTGCGGCCGGGGTTGACGGGAATTTCGTTATGTTGGGCGACGGGCGTATGGTCGAGGTTCAGATGTCGGGTGAGGCAAGCGTATTCGGACGCGGCGAGCTTACCACGATGCTGGATCTTGCGGGGAAAGGCGTCGAAGCCCTGGTCGAAGCGCAAAGAGGCGCCGTATGACTCGTCGGCTTTCGGGCGACAGGATTCTGTTCGCGACCCATAATCGCGGAAAGCTGGATGAGATGCGCGCGCTGCTGGAGCCGCATGGGGTTTCTGTGGTTTCGGCGGGTGACATGGGATTGCCGGAACCAGACGAAACCGAGGACAGTTTTGTCGGAAACGCCCGGATCAAGGCCCATGCCGCAGCAAAAGCCACAGGCCTCGTCGCCTTGTCCGATGACAGTGGGTTGTGTGTTGACGCGCTGGATGGAGCACCGGGCGTCTATACAGCGGATTGGGCGGAGGGCG
>JAGRMK010000192.1 GCA_020441345.1 Paracoccaceae bacterium | reverse complement strand
CCAGCTTGACCAGGATCACCCGCAAGTCGCGCGACATGGCGATCAGAAGCTTGCGGAAGTTTTCGGCTTGCTTGGCTTCCGAGGACGACAGTTGCAGGTTCGTCAGCTTGGTTACGCCATCCACGAGTTCCGCGACTTCGCGGCCGAACAGTGTCTGCACCTCGGAATAGGTCGAGCCGGTATCCTCGATCGTGTCGTGCAGCAGGGCGGTGACGATGGTTGCATCATCCAGACGCATTTCGGTCAGCAAAGAGGCAACCGCGACAGGATGGGTGAAATACGGTTCGCCGGAGTGGCGGAACTGACCCTCATGCATCGCCGCGCCATAGTCCCAGGCGCGGCGTATCAGGGCTTCATCACAACTCGGATTATAGTTGCGAACCAGCGCAACCAGATCATCGGGCGTGATCACGTGGCGATCCTGCCCGGCTCATCGTCAGTTGCCTTCGCTTTGCGCTGCGACCAGTTGACGCAGCATCTGCTCTTCGCTCATATCGTCCAGCGCCGGACGATCCGGCGTCGCGCCCATGCGCAGCGCCATATCGTCTTCTTCGGGCATGTCGACTTCGTTTTGCGTGCGCATGCTTTCGATCAGCCGCTCGCGCAGCGCATCCGCGGCTTGCGTCTCTTCGGCGATTTCACGCAGGGCAACGACGGGGTTCTTGTCGTTGTCACGCTCAATCGTCAGCGGACCGCCAGCGGCGATTTCGCGGGCACGATGCGCCGCCAGGATCACCAGCTCAAAGCGGTTCGGAACCTTGTCAACGCAATCTTCGACCGTTACGCGGGCCATGAAGCACTCCATATGAGGCGAAGGGAGGGGTCAAGCGCCGTTCTCTATCGCCATTCGCCCGCAATGACAAGCGCAGCGGGCCGTTTCCAGTGGTCAAATTGTCTCGATCTCGTCAATAAGCGCCGGGTCGAGCGCCGCAAGCATTTGCGAGACGGTGCAATTCAGCACCGGATGACGCCAGTCGCCCGCAACCTCGGCCAGCGGCACCAGCACGAAGGCGCGATCCTGCAAGCGCGGATGCGGCAGGATCAACCGGTCGGGCGCCAGACGTTGCTGGGCTTCGGGCGGCAAGTTGTGCCAATGGCGCCAGGTCGGCAAATCGGGCAGCACCGTGTCCCCCATTGCCAGCAGATCGATGTCGATCACCCGCTGCGCCCAGCGTGCGCCGCGCACCCGCCCCATGTCGGCTTCGATTCGGTGCAGGATGTCCAACACCTCGTCCGGCGTCAGCGGCCCTTCGGCCAAAGCACAGGCATTCGCGAAATCGGGGCCGGACCCGGCCGGAAAGGCCGGCGTTCGCCACCTCTGGCTGAGTTCCACAATCTTGAGAGAAGTCTCTGGAAATCGCGCAACCGCATCCCCAATTATCTGAGCGTTGGACTTAGCGTCCGCTGTTGAATTGCTGCCAAAGGCTAGCAAGAACGTGTTGCGGCTGGCCATTTTCGCACCTATGGTCCCGTCCGGTTCGTGTCTTTTACAGCGTAACAAGTGTTCACGCCCGTGTCGCCAAGTCAGCACGCAGAGCGATTATACTGACCGTTTCTTGGTGTCACGACACGGCGTTGAAAGGAAGAACATGTTTTACAAAGATGAACGCCTTGCCTTGTTCATCGACGGCGCCAATCTTTTTGCCGCGGGCAAGGCTCTTGGTTTTGATATCGACTACAAGCTTCTGCGGCAGGAATTCATGCGGCGCGGCAAGATGCTGCGTGCCTA
>JAGRMK010000191.1 GCA_020441345.1 Paracoccaceae bacterium | reverse complement strand
CTCGCTTCGGCCAGACGGATCGCGATCATCTGCGCGGCGACGTTCGACTCGTAAAGCGCCGCAGCGCTGGCGGGCCCCTCGTAGCATTGCAGCCGGATCAGGCGGCGGCCAAGGGCGGCGGCGATGGCCTTGGCGATTTCGGTCTTGCCGGTGCCTGCCTCGCCTTCGAGAAACAGCGGCCGGCCCAGTTTGAGCGCGAGAAAGGTCACCGTGGCCAGCGCGCGGCCGCAGACATAGTCCTGTCCGGCGAGCAGCGTTTGCACCGCGTCGATGGTCGTCAGGGGGGTATCGCGCACACCGGGGCCTTTCGTTGATCCGCGAGGTCATGCTGGCGGGCGGCTGCGTTTGGGTCAAGCGTGCAACACCGGAATGCGACCAATGGACCACGCGGGGTCAGCGCTGGCGGGCGGTTGTGGCGATGAACCGTTCGAGCAGCGCCGCATCGATGGGTTTGTAGAGGATCGGCGCTTGCAGCGCGGCGGCGCGCAGGCGCAGGGCTTCGCCGCGCGACGAACTCAGCAGGCGGGTCGGCAGGGGGCCGAACTGGGCGTGCAGGGCGGCGACGAAGCCCAGTGCCGCTGGCTCGTCGCCGCTGCGCGCGTCGATCAGAACGAAATCGGGTGCGATGCCGATTTCGTCGAGCAACGCCTGCGCCTCGGCGGGGTCGGGCACGTCCAGCACGCTGATCCCGCGCCCTTCGAGAAGATGCGCAAGGGCGCGGCGCAGGCCACGGTCTTCGGCGACCAAAAGGCCGATCAGGTCGCGGGGCAGGGCCGTGCGGGGCGGGGCGGGCGGGGCGGGCGGGGTGTGAGCGGGCGCGGCCTCGGCCCCCAGATGCAGCACGAACCGCGATCCCGCACCCAGACGGGAATTCAACGTCACCGAATGCCCGAGCAAAGCCGCTGCACGTTCGACGATTGCCAGCCCCAGCCCCATCCCCTCGGAGGCCGAGGCACGCGCATTGAGGCGGTGGAATTCGCGAAAGATCGCCTCTTGTTCGGTTTCGGGAATGCCGGGGCCGGTGTCCGTCACCTCAATCCGCAGACCCGCCGCGCCGCGCCGCACACCGACCTGCGCGCCCCCTTTCTCGGTGTAGCGCAGCGCGTTGCCAATCAGGTTCTGCAAGATCCGCCGAAGCCAAACCGGGTCCGAGATGACCACCGACCGGGTTGGCCGGATCCGCAGCCGCAGGCCTTTCTCGGCGGCGATCGGGGTGAATTCATTGGCCAGCTGCGACAGCACCGGATCCAGCGGCACGTTGCGCGGCGAAACCGCCAGGCGCCCGCTTTCCAGGCGCGAGATATCCAGCAGTGCATCGAGGATCGATTCGACCGATGCCAGCGAGGCCTGGGCCTTGTCCAGGGCCGAGGCCGCGCGGGGGGTGAGGGCTTCGTCTTCCATCGACGAGAGAAACAGCTTCGCGGCAGAGAGCGGTTGCAGCAGATCGTGACTGGCGGCAGCAACAAATCGTGAGCGGGTGGCATTCGCGCGTTCGGCCTTCTCCAGCGCCTCTCCCAGTTCGCGTGTGCGCGCCTCGACACGCGCTTCGAGCGTTTCGTTGGCGCGACTCAGGGCCGCGATGGCGCGGCGCTCGGTGGTGACATCGGTGAGCGAGATCACGAACCCCTCGTCGGGCATCTGCTGGGCGAACCCGTCGAGCGCCACGTCGCCCTGGCGCGTCATCTCGAAACGCAGCGGCAGGCGGGGCGGGGGCTGATCGACCCAGGTGATCAGCGGCGCGAGACCTGCCGAGCCCGCGCCGCGCGCGGCTTCCCCCAGATGCGCGGCCAGGTCGTGAAAATCCAGCCCTTGCCGGAACTGCGATTGCCCCAGCGCCAGCAATTCCGATGCCCGCGCGTTCCAGCCGACAAGCCGCGCCCCGGCGTCGAAAATGCACACCCCCTGGTTGATGTGGTCCAGCGTCGCGCGCACGATCCGCGCCTGATCGTCGAGCAAGCGGCCGCGCATCGCCCGTTCGGCGCGAATGATGCCGGTGATGTCGGTTTGCAAGATGACGGTGCCGCCGCCGCCGGTGCGATGCTCGGAGACCTGCAACCAGCGGTCGTCGCGCAACTCGACGGTGAAGCTGACGCTGCGGTCGCGGTGACGGTGCAGCCGCTGCAACGCCCAGTCCTGGGGTGTGGTGCCGTCGGGTAGGCGCAGCGCACCCGAGCCGCTGATCAGATCGATATAATCGGCAAAGCTCAGCCCCGGCACCAGTTTCGGGCGAATATCCTGCAACTGCATACCAAAGCGCGAGTTACACAGCACCAGGATGTCGTCGGGATCAAACAGTCCGAAACCCTCTTGCACGGTTTCGATGGCGTTGGTCAGATCGCGCCGCGCGGTCTCGGTTTCGCGGTTGGCGGCGGCCAGCCGGGCATTTGACTCATGCAGAAGATCCAATGCGGATTCCAGTTCGGCGGTCCGTTCGCGGACCTGCTCTTCCAGCATCGCCGCGCGTTCGAACTGGGCATAGGCGGCGCCAGACTGGTCGGTATCCTGCTCGACGCGACGCATCAGCACCTCGATGATCGCCAGCAGTTTCTGGCGCTGGCGGTCGGGTGTGTCGGCGGGGTTCAACAGCCCGTGCGCCGCACCGCCTTCGCCGGGTGCGCGCGGGCTCATCGTGCACCGGCTTGCGTTGGGTCCGGGGCATAGATCGCCACGCCGGTCAGGGTCTGGTTGACGTGCATCGCGTTCAATTGCTCGCCATAGGTCGAAAACCCGGTGACCTTGTGGGCGCGCATCAGCTGCGACATGCGCCCGGTCAACTGTTTTTCCTGCACCTCCATGCGCCGCAACACGCAATCGCAAGCGAGGATCGCGCGTGGGGCATCGGGGCGGGCGAGGGCGGCGAATTCTCCGGCCAGATGGGCTTCGATATCCAGCGGCTCGGCCAGGGTCAACACCAGGCCTTCGTCGATCGCCGAGTAGAACACCAGGTCGCCGTTCTCATCGACCTGCCGGATCGAGCGCACATGATGCTGTCCGCCCAGCCGCACCACCACCGGATGCGCCGCAAAGGTAAAGGGCGTCAACTGCCCCGGATCCTTGCCCAGCAGTCGCGCGTATTCCTGGGCGGCGGGTTCGGCGTTGATCGACTGCACGAGGCGCCGCGAGGGGTCGGCGCCTGTTACCACCATGCGCTGCGCGGTTGGGCGAAAGTGGTCGAACTTGAAAACCCGGACCGGGCAGCGGGTGCGCACCACGGCCAGCACGGCCGCGTTGCGCAGCATCTCGCCGTCGCAAAACACGAAGGTCTCCAGGAACCGCGTGCCATCGGCCGCTGACCCGCCAAACAGAGGCACCGCCCCCAGACCCGGCGAAAGCGCCGAGGTCAGGGCGTCTTCCTTGGTTGACAGCCCGTCCACCATGAGAAAGGCGAATTCATGCGGCCAGTCGGGCACGGTCTGCGCCAGCCCGCCGCGTGCGCGGATCACCGCGCTGGTAACCTCCTGCGCATCCAGCTTTTGCAGAGAGCGGATCAGCAGGGTTTCCGCACGAAACAGGTTTTGGGGCAGGGCGGTCGCGACAATCAGCCCCTCGGAATAGCCCTGGGTGCCGATCTCGCCCGCGGTCGTGCAGCCGATCACCGGCGCAGGTGCCAGATCGCGTGTCAGGTCGCGCATGATACCCGCGACATCGGCCTGTGGCGAGACGAAGACCATGACCAGCGCAAAAGGCCCAGAGCCCAGCGCAGCGGCCAGGCTGGCCGCCGCGCCGGGATCCTTCGCCGACGCCTCGGCGACGCGCATCACGTCTTCGGTCATGGTTCGCTCTTCGTCCGGTGCCGCGCCGCCGTCGCGCGGTCTGACGGAAGGCTAGGGGGCGATCCCGGGCTTGTCCAGAAATGCCTCAGAGCTTGCGCGCGACGATGAAACGGCCGCTTACCGAGCCGGACGGGTCATTCGATTCGACGATCTCGAAGCCCGCGTCACGGATCATCCGCTCCAGCGCGGCGACCGACATGAACCGCACATAGGGCGCCTTGCCGAGCAGTTGCATCACGCCGATCAACGGCCTCAGCACCATGCGCCAGCCCGACAGGCAGGCTGATTTCGAGATGAACACCCCGCCCGGGCGCAGCAAGGCGTGGACCTTGCGGGCCTCGGCGCCGGGGTCGGGCATCAGGTGCAGCAGGTTGAAGGCAAGTACCGCGTCAAACGGTCCGGCGCCAAGCGCCGGATCGCCCAGCGTGCCCTGAACGGTAGTCAGCCCGTCAACCTGTGCGGTTTCCGCCTTCTCGCGGCCGATGGCGACCATCTCCGCCGAAATGTCGCTGGCGGTATATTGTGCGACATCAGGTGCCAGCAGCAACGCGGTCGAGGCCGTCCCGCAGCCGATTTCCAGCACACGGTCGGTCGGGGTCAGGTAGGCACGGGTTTGCGACAGGGTTTTTTCATAGGCGGCCATGTTGCCGATCGGGCGCGCGGCGTATTTGCGCGCGATGCGGTCCCAGAACGGGCTTGTGGCGGTGGCGGGTCGAGCCTGGGTCATGGTGATCCTTTCAAGTCTGCGCGCAGTATAATCGGTATCGTCATAGCGGGAAATTGCATGTTTTAGCATTCATGCTATGCATGAACGCATGAATTGGGATGCGATCTCGTTTGACTGGAATCAGGTGCGCGCGTTTCTCGCGACCGCAGAGGAAGGCAGCCTGTCGGGCGCGGCGCGGGTTCTCGGGCTGGCGCAGCCCACCTTGGGGCGCCAGGTCGGCGCGCTCGAGGCGCGGCTGGGCGTGGTGCTGTTCGAGCGCGTCGGACGCGGCATCGCGCTGACACCGACCGGGCAGGCGTTGCGCGAGCATGCGCGGGCGATGGGCGACGCGGCAACCCGTGTGGCTTTGGTTGCTGCGGGCCATGCGGAAACCGTCGCGGGCAGGATATGCATCAGTGCGTCGGACATGGTCGCAAGCCATGTCTTGCCCGATCTGCTGGTCGCCCTGAGGGCCCGCGCACCAGAGATCCACGTCGAAGTGCTGGCAACCAATGCGCTGAGCAACCTGTTGCAGCGCGAGGCCGATATCGCGCTGCGTCACACCCGCCCGTCAGAGCCCGATCTGGTGGCGCGGCTGGTCTATGAAGATCAGGCTGGGCTTTATGCCGCGCCCGCGTTCCTGAGGCGTCATGGCATGCCGCAGAGCGCCGGTGATCTGGCGGGGCTACCCTTGGTCGGCCTGACGACCCCCCGGCGCATGGCGGCCGAACTGCAACGCATGGGCATTCCGGTCGCGGTCGATGACGTGGTCGTGTTCAGCGACAACATGGCGGTCGCCTGCCAGATGGTCGCGAGCGGTCTGGGGCTGGGTATCTTGTCGAGCGACGTTGCGCGGGGTCTGCCGGGGCTGGTTCGGGTGCTGCCCGATCTGCCGCCCTTGCCGGTGCCGGTCTGGCTGGTGACGCACCGCGACCTGCACACCAGCCGTCGGATCCGGGTGGTGTTCGATTTTCTGGCCGAAGCCATGGCGCAGCGGTTCGCGCAATGCCAGACGCCCGCCGGTTAAGGCGGGCGTCGTGCGCGGCGTTTGATACCGGATGGCTCAGTTCAGGCCAGCGCAGAACGTCTGGATCCGGGTGCAGGCCTCGGTCAGGGCGGCATCGGAGGTGGCATAGCTGACGCGGAAGTTCGGGCTGATACCAAAGGCAGAGCCGAACACCACCGCAACGCCGGTTTCCTCGAGCAGCGACTTGGCGAAGGTTTCGTCGCTATCGATCAAGGTTCCGCCTGCCGAGGTCTTGCCGATGCAGCCCGAGATGTCGGGGTAGACATAAAACGCGCCCTCGGGCTTTGGGCAAATGATGCCAGGGGATGCGTTCAGCATGTCCACCACCAGGTTGCGACGGCGCTGGAAGGCTGCGCGAAAGTCGCCCAGGAACTCCTGCGACCCGTTCAGCGCCTCGACCGCCGCCCATTGGGCGATGGAGCACGGGTTCGAAGTGGATTGCGATTGCAGCGTCGCCATCGCCTTGATCAGTGCCACGGGACCGCCGGCATAGCCGATCCG
>JAGRMK010000190.1 GCA_020441345.1 Paracoccaceae bacterium | reverse complement strand
CTCGTCGGTGGACAGGCCGTATTCGGCCAAAAACACCTCCATCAGGCCGGGTCTGGCACCGTCACGGATGGCGCGCACCAGACCGGCGGCGCGGGCGGCGATCTGCGTGCGCGCCGCCTGATCGAACCCGGTCTGGCCGATCAGCGTTGCCACAAAATCGGATTCGGAGAGAAGAACAGGAGAAAGCAGGGGATCTGGGCGCATCTCGACACCTTATGCCATTTTCCTGACCTTACCGCGCTTGAACCCGATCTGTTTCCCGATTATCGGTGTGAGTCAGACCAAACGTCTGTTTTACACATGGCTGGCAGCACAATGACCCGTGACGACCTTGACAGCTTTGACCACGCCATTCTGCGAATCCTCCGGCTTGATGGCCGTATCAGCGTAACCGAACTGGCCAACCAGATCAGCCTGTCGAAATCACCGACCCAGGCGCGTCTGAAACGGCTGGAGCGTGAAGGATTCATCACCGGCTATCAGGCCTTGCTGGATCATCAGCGGCTGGGTCTGGGCCATGTCGTGTTTGTCGAAGTGCGGTTGACCGACACCCGTGAGTCGGCGCTGCGCGAGTTCAACATGGCGGTGAACGCCACGCCCGAGATCGAGGAATGCCACATGATCGCCGGGGCGTTCGATTACCTCATCAAGGTGCGCAGCGCCGATATTCACGATTATCGGCTGATCCTGGCCGAACGTATCTCCAGCCTGCCGCATGTTGCTTCGACCTCGACCCATGTCGCGATGGAATCGGTCAAGGAAAGCGGCCGGTGAATGGTTCACGTCGGCGGGGGCAACCCTTGCGGCCAACGCAACACCGCTTATGTTATTTGTCACCGAAACTCTGGTGCGCACGATGATCCGCTACACGTTGAAATGCGATCAAGGTCACGACTTTGAAAGCTGGTTCGCTTCGGCATCGGCTTATGACAGCCTGCGCAAGTCGGGTCATGTTGCCTGTGCGTTATGCGGCAGCGTAGCGGTGGAAAAGACCCTGATGGCGCCCGCCGTGTCGCACGGCTCGTCGCAAAACCCGTCGCAATCCGAACAGCGGCCGCTCGCCCTCAATCCCAGGATCGCCGAGAAACTGGCCGAGTTGCGCCGCGAGGTAGAGCAGAATTCGGATTACGTCGGCGACAGATTCGCCACCGAGGCCCGCGCCATCCATCATGGCGACGCCCCCGAACGTCCGATCTGGGGCGAGGCCCGCCTCGATGAAGCCAAGGCGCTGATCGATGACGGCGTGCCCGTGGCCCCCCTGCCCTTTCTGCCGAAAAACAAGGCCAACTGAGCACTCCGCTTCGGGGTTGCCAAGAAAACGCCGTTTTCATGTGGTGGAGTTCGCCTGGTAACCAGTAACGGAGAAGCCTGTGATGCGAACATTCCTTGACCGATTCCTCGAAAACGAGTGCGGTGCTGTAACCGTCGATTGGGTCGTGCTAGCCGCCAGTGTCGTTGGCCTGGGGGTTGGAACCGTGTCGGTGGTGCGCACCGGAGCAGGATCTGTAGCCAGCGGCATCGATACCACCCTTTCGGGCGCCGCGGTCGCTTCGCTCGGGACGCTGGGGGATGACGCCTACACAGGGCCCTGGGTGGCCGCATCGGGCCGGGGCACAAGCACCAGTTCGTATCAATGCGCGCGCGGCGGCGGATGCTGGAGAACCACCTACACCACCATGAGCTACATTATGGAAGACGGCAGCACCTGGCAGATGCGATCGGTCCAGCGCGACGACCAGGACCCGGTCGTAACCTGGTATGACAGCAGCGGCGACGTGGCCGACGCCCCCCGATTCCGGCCCAGCTGACCCGGAAAGGCGCGGACTTCCCGCCCCTTGCACGACGCGCCCCCCACGCGTAAGAGAACCGCGCTGCACACAGGGTGCGGAGCGCGGGAATGCGGGGGCTTGAATGCCTATTCTGGTAATGAAATTCGGTGGCACGTCGGTGGCGGATCTTGATCGGATCGCCAACGCCGCCGAGAAGGTCCAGCGCGAGGTGGATCGCGGCTACAACGTGATCGTCATCGTTTCGGCGATGTCGGGCAAGACCAACGAACTGGTCGGCTGGGTCAACAAGACCTCTGATTTCTACGATGCACGCGAATATGACGCGGTGGTGTCGTCGGGCGAAAACGTCACCGCCGGACTGATGGCGCTACGGTTGCAGGAAATGGGAATTTCGGCACGTAGCTGGCAGGGTTGGCAGGTGCCGATCAACACCACTTCGGCGCATGGCGCGGCGCGGTTTGAATCGATCCCGCGCGACAACATTGACGCCAAATTCGCCGAAGGGTTCCGCGTGGCCGTGGTCGCCGGGTTCCAGGGACTCAGCCACGAAGGCCGGATCACCACCCTGGGCCGAGGCGGCTCGGACACCACGGCGGTCGCCTTTGCCGCCGCTTTCGAGGCCGAGCGCTGCGACATCTATACCGATGTGGACGGGGTCTATACCACCGATCCGCGCATCACGTCGAAAGCCACCAAGCTCGACAAGATCAGCTACGAAGAGATGCTGGAACTCGCCAGCCTGGGCGCCAAGGTGCTGCAAACCCGCTCGGTCG
>JAGRMK010000189.1 GCA_020441345.1 Paracoccaceae bacterium | reverse complement strand
TCGGGCGGGGCCTCGGCCTGGGGCATCTCGGTATCGTCCGAGAGCTCATCCTCGGCCGAATCGTCCATCACCACCTCGGTCTGCGCGCTTTCTTCCTGCGGGCCTTCGTCGCTGGTTTCCGTCTCGTCCTGTTCCTGGCTGTCGTCGCCTTGCGAATCCGGGTTGTCGGGCGCGTCTTCCTGCTGTTCCTCGGTGCCTTCCTCGTCGTCACCCATATCGTCGGGGTCGTCGCCCAACTGGTCGCCATAGCCCAGATCCTGGATCACCCGGCGGGCGAATCGGGCAAACGCCGCCTGGTCGCCCAGCACGTGATCCAGGTTTTCCAGCGTCTCGCCGGCCTGTTCCTCGAAGAACGGACGCCAGAGGTCGGCGACGGTCTTGGCCCCGCGCGGCAGCTCGCGCCCGGTGGCCATCTGCCGGATCAGAAGGCCAGCCGCGACCGACAACGGTGCCTCGGTCTGGCTGCGGATCTGGGCATATCCCTTGCGATCGGCGTCATGGGCGATGCGGGCATCGATATTGCCCGCCGTGCCCGGCATGTGTTGCGCGCCGACGGCCTCGCAACGGGCGGTTTCCATCGCTTCGTAAAGGTCGCGCGCCATCTCGCCAGACGGCATGTAACGCGCGTGCGTCCCCTCATTGTGGAACCGGCGCTTCAAGGCGAACCCGTCCGCCGTTCCCCGTGCCAACAACACCTCGTCGCGGGTCATGCGGCGCGTCACCTGTGGCAGGCGCATCGCCTCCTTGGTCATGCCGGGCGGATCCACGGTAAAGCTGACGGCGACATCGACGTCATCCGCCAGCACGCGCGTGGCGTCGGTCAGGGCCTTCTTGAACGGATCAGCGGGGTTGTCGGACGGTTTGTGCATGCGCTGTTTATGCACGCCCGCGCGACCGTGGAAAAGGGGGCATTTGAGGACCGCGGTGTCTGCCGCATGCCGGATCGGTGTCGCGCCGAGCCGGTTCCAGGTGCCGCCGGTCCGGGGGGCGTGCCAAACTGGGTTGTGCGCGGCTGCGCTGATCGTCAACGGCGCGGTGTCAATCCAGCAGCGTCAATCCAGCAGCGCCTGGCACACGGTCGGAAAGTAGCCGTCGCGCAGGTCCGACAGGGCAAAGGCCCGGCTGTCGGTCTGGCCGGTCTCATGGCGGTCGGGGGCATCGGATATGGCGTCGTCTCTGGCGTTGCCATCCGACGGTCCATGCATGAGCGCATAGCTACCGCTCACCAGGTCCACGTCGCATCTTCCGTAATGCCCCAGATCGAGTCGATCATAGAAATCATAGGAATAGCCCGCGACCACAAAGCCACCGCCACGATAGGCGATCACGAGCGAAGCCATCCAGGGCGTGCGCCCGAACCCGGTCTGTTCGAAGGCGATGACAAATGACGTTTCGTCCCGTGCCGCCAAAGACGGGGCCTGGCCACCCATCGGCCCGACATAGATCGCGCCTGGGACGGTCAATACCGGATCCAGCCCGCGAAACCCGCCAAGATGGACCTGCACATCGGCCAGCCCCTCGGCACTCTGCACGAGCAACACGGCATCGGGCTGCGCATCGCCGTTCCAGTCACCCGAAAGCGCGGCGATCAGGCGGCCGGTCGGTTCCTGGGCCAGAAGGGGCAAGGCAAGGGCCAGCGAAAGGGTGGTCGCCAGAGCAAGGCGCATCGGTTCATTCCCCGGTTCGAGACCTGAACAGCCTGGCATCGGCCCTAGTGCCGCCCAAGGCGGACGAGCGCAACGCAACCCGCCGCCCGAAGCGATCCGGGCGGGGGGCATGTTCAAACGGCAGGCAGACGCGGCGCGCGGGTCAGCCCAGCGCGGTCGAGGCGGCGCTTTCCGGCAGTTCCTCGCCAAAGCAGCGCTGATAGAACTCGGCGACCGTCTGGCGCTCCAGCTCGTCGCATTTGTT
>JAGRMK010000188.1:386-3157 GCA_020441345.1 Paracoccaceae bacterium | reverse complement strand
CCTGCAACGTGGGCGTGTTCTGGCCTCGTCAGCGGGTTTACCGTGAGCCCGGCCTGGCGGTGATCGAATTCCTGCCGATGCTGGAACCGGGCCTGGAGAAACGCGCGTTCCTGTCGCAGATCGAAGAGATCGTCGAGACCCGGTCGAACGCGTTGATGGCCGAGGCCGGGTTTCAGGTGCCCGGCTAATCCATGGCCACGCAGCGCGGCACGGTTGATTTCATTGTCGAGCAGATACAGGGCAGGCGTCCGGTCTCGGCGCGGGCGATGTTCGGTGAATTTGCGCTGTATTGCGACGGCAAGGTCGTGGGCCTGATCTGTGATGACACGCTGTTTCTCAAGGACACGCCCGGCGCACGGGCGATACTCGCCGCGCCCGAGCTGGGCCCGCCCTATCCCGGGGCTAGGCCGCATCTTGTCGCCAGCGCTCTGCTGGACGATCCCGACGCATTGCGCGCCGTAGTGCACGCGATCAGCGATGACCTGCCCGCGCCCAAGCCGAAGAAGCCGCGCAAACCGCGCTGAGGCAACGCGCTCACGGGGATGTCATCACCGACCGTGTTGACCTTCCACCCGGTGGAAGCCCGAAACAGGGTGCGCGAAGTCAGGAGCGGAGCATGAAACCAGTTCACGCAGCAATGGCCGGTGCCGGTGTCGCTATCCTTGTCGGGTTTGCGCTATGGGGCGGTTGGCTGGGCCGGGCTACGTCTCGGGCGCAGATGCCGACCATCGCCGCCGAAACCGGCGCCGCCACGGATGCGCTGGTTGAAATCACCGTGCCTGATGGGCTTTCGGGGAATGCGGCGCTCGGCGCCCCGCTGTTCGCGGCGGCCTGTGCGACGTGCCACGGCGAGAACGCTGTCGGCCGCGACGGGCGTGGCCCGCCCTTGATTCACCGTATCTACGAGCCCTCGCACCACGGTGACGAGGCCTTCCAGATCGCGGTAGCGCAGGGCGTGCGCGCGCATCACTGGCCCTTTGGCAACATGGCGCCAGTCGAAGGGTTGACGCGTGGCGATGTGAGCATGATTGTCGCCTATATCCGCGCGGTGCAGCAGGCGAACGGGATCCGCTAGGGTTGCTGCGCCTCGCCGCGCGCGATGAGCGCGGACGAAAGGCAGAGCCTAATGAACTGGATCACCACCGAGGCAGAGTTGGACAGGTTCTATGGCGCGCCGGGCGAGGCGTCGTTGAAAAAGGTCGCCCGGCAGGTGACGCCAGCCTATCGCGCCTGGCTGGAGCGGTCGCGCTTTTGTCTGCTGGCAACCGCCGGGCCCGAAGGCACCGATTGCTCGCCGCGCGGCGACGACGGGCCGGTGGTCACGGAACTCGACCCCGGAACTCTGGCGTTGCCCGACTGGCGCGGAAACAACCGGATCGACTCGCTGCGCAACATCGTGCGCGACGGACGCATTGCGATGACCTTTCTGGTGCCGGGTGCGATGAATGTGGTCCGGGTCAATGGCACGGCGCGTCTGGGCGTCGAGCCCGCGTTGTTGGCGCGGTTTGCGCGGCAGGGCAAGCATCCGCGCTGCGTGATCGTGATCACCATCGGCGAAATCTATGTGCAATGCGCCCGCGCGGTGATGCGCGCGGGTCTATGGTCGCGCGACGATGCGGCGGGCTTGCCGTCTGTGGGTGACATTCTGACCGAGATGACGCAGGGCGCGTTTGACGGTGCGGGCTATGATGCGACCTGGGGCGCGCGAGCCGAGCAGACGATGTGGTGAAAGCCTAGAGAACGAAGGTCTTCTGAATGCGATCGACCGGCGTGCCATCGGCCAGGGGGGCGCCGACAATCCGCGCGCGCTCGATGAACCCCATTCTGGCGTAATAGCCCAGGCCCGGTGTATTATCGGCGCGGATCGTCGCATTCAGGGCCGTCAGGCCCAGCCTGTGTGCCTGGCTCCGCGTGGCCGCGAACAGCGCCGTTCCCGCGCCTCGCATCGGCGGATCGCGGCGTGTAAAGCTGGCGATGTCGCCCCAACCTTCGGGCAATTGGGGATTGACGTTGAGCACCTGAAACCCGACCGGCACGGTGCCCAGCAGCACCGTATGGCAGCACAGCACCGAAGGCCCGTCCAGATGCGCCGCGCGCAGGGCGCTTGGGGTAAAGGGGGTCATGTAGGCGGTGGTTCCGCCTGCCGCGATGATCGCGTTCAGGATTTCCGTCAGTGCCAAGGCATCGCCGGCCTCAAAGGGTCGGACGCTCGGCGCCGTCAAGCGGCCAGCCCCTTGCGCCCCATGTCCAGGAACTTGCGGCGGCGGCTGGCGATCAGGTCCGCGGGGGATTTTTCGGACAGCGCGGCGATCTGCTTTTCAATGGCCTTGCCAACGGCCTCGATGGCGGCGCGGGTATCGCGCTGTGCGCCGCCGCGCGGTTCGGCGATGATCTGGTCGATCACACCCAGTTTCAACAAATCCTGCGCGGTCAGGCGCATCGCCTCGGCGGCCTCGCGCATCTTTTCGGAATCCTTCCACAGGATCGAGGCGCAGCCCTCGGGCGTGATCACCGAATAGATGGAATGCTCCAGCATCAGGATCCTGTCGGCGGTGGCCAGCGCCACCGCGCCGCCAGAGCCCCCTTCACCGATGATCATCGAGATCACCGGCACGCCGATGGTCAGGCATTTCTCGGTTGAACGGGCGATGGCCTCGGCCTGGCCGCGTTCTTCGGCGCCCTTGCCGGGATAGGCACCGGGGGTGTCGACCAATGTGACGACGGGCAGCTTGAACCGATGTGCAAGGTCCATCAGGCGGATCGCCTTGCGA
>JAGRMK010000188.1:0-362 GCA_020441345.1 Paracoccaceae bacterium | reverse complement strand
TGCCGAAATTCCGCTCGATCCGCGACTTGGTGTCCGAGCCTTTTTCCTGGCCGATGACCACCACCGGCCGGTCGTTCAACCGCGCCAACCCGCCCATGATCGCCTGATCGTCGGCAAAGTTGCGGTCCCCCGCCAGCGGCGTGAATTCGGTGAACAGCGCGTCGATGTAATCCTTGCAATGCGGCCGGTCCGGGTGGCGGGCGACGAGGCATTTCTGCCAGGGGGTCAGCGCCTTGTAGAGGTCGGTCAGCATCTGGTCGCCCTTGCGATCGAGCGCCTCGGCCTCTTTGTCGACATCCATGGTCGGATTGCTGCGCGCCATGGCACGCAATTCGGTCGCCTTGCCTTCGATTTCGGCCAGC
>JAGRMK010000187.1 GCA_020441345.1 Paracoccaceae bacterium | reverse complement strand
GCCCGCGCCGTTTTCACCCAGCAGGGCGACCACCTCGCCCCGGTTCAGGTGGAAACTGACGGCGTCATTCGCCGTCAGCGCGCCAAAGCGCTTGGTGATACCGGTCAGGCGCAGGACGATGCCCTGCGCCTCGGGTGCTGCGGTCATTTACGACGACCGGGGTTCTTCGTCATTGACCGGGACGGTGAAGGATCCATCGCGAATCGCCGCCTCGCGTTCCGCGACACGGGCCATGACCTCGGCCGGGACACGCCCCTCGAAGGTGCCCAGGGGCGCCAGCGAACACCCGCCGTGCATCATATAGGAATAGAGGCCATAGTTCTCGGCGGTGAAGGTTCCGCCCTTCACCGCGGCAATCGCCGCGTCCATGGTCGGTTCGAAATGCCAGATTGCCGAGGCGACGACGGTATCGGGATAGCTGGCCTGCGTGTCGATCACGTTGCCGATCGCCAGCACGCCGCGTTCCTGCGCCGCATCCGACACACCGAAGCGTTCGGCATACATCACGTCCGCGCCCGCCTCGATCATGCCGAAAGCGGTTTCCTTGGCGCGGGGCGGATCGAACCATGAGCCGATGAACGCCACCTGGAATCGGATATCCGGGTTCATTTCCTGCGCACCCGCCATGAAGGCATTCATCAGGCGGTTGACCTCGGGGATCGGAAAGCCGCCGACCATGCCGATGTTGGCGCTTTCGGTCATCGCGCCCGCGATCAGCCCCGACAGATAGGCCGCGTCCTGGATATAATTGTCGAAGACCGAGAAATTCGGCACCGAAGGATCGGGCAGAAAGCTGGAGCCCATCAGAAAGGCCACATCCGGGTATTCGGCGGCGACTTCGCGCGCCTCGGCCTCGACGCCGAACACCTCGCCGACGATCATCTGGATACCCGATTCCGCGTATTCGCGCATCACGCGGGCGTAATCGGTGTTCGAGACGTTCTCGGTGAAGGTATAGGTGATGTCGCCGCGCGCCTGCGCCGCCTCGGCGGCCTGGTGAATGCGGCTCACCCATTGTTGTTCGACCGGGACCGTATAGATGCCCGCCACGCGCAAGGGTTCCTGCGCCAGCAGTCTTGACGGCGCGAGGCCAGTCAAGACAAGCCCGCCTGCCGTCGTGGCAAGCAACCGGCGGCGCGTGATCATCATCGGTGTGGGGGTCTTGGCTGTGCGTGTCATGGCTCATTCCCTGTTGATCGGCCGAAATCCTGTGCGGACCCTGGCAGTGGCTGTTTTTTATCGTATGGTAAAAACTGTGCCAGCATTCCGGCATTCTGCCAAGGATTTTCCAAGCGCGCTGCGCAAGATTCCCGTTTTGTCGGCAGTTCAGGCAGGGTTCTCTTGTTTTTTCACCACAGCCTGCGCGGCCCCTTACCCCGATCAAGGCAAGGGGCGCCACAAGTCCTTGCGCGTGGCGCCGGTCACATGAACTCCACCGCGCCCGCCAGCCCGGCAAGATCGTCGAAATCGTTCAGGACGATCACGGCGCCGCCGAATTCGGTAAAGTCCAGGATCAGATTGCCCTGACCGTCGAGCGACCCATAACGCGCCACCACTTCGGTACTCGTCAGATCCCCAAGAGCGGCCCACATCGCGTCGTCGAGTCTGAGGATATCCCCTTCGGCCGGGTTGAAATCCATGATCCAGCCGGTGTCGTGATTGCCAAAGAACTCGAACACATCGGCGCCGTCCCCGCCCCAGTATTCATCGGTTCCGCCGCCACCGCGCAAGGTGTCATTCCCCGCATCGCCAAAGATGAAATCGTTGCCAGCCTCGCCGCTCAACCAATCGTTGTCATCGCCACCAACGATCAGATCATCGCCATCGCCGCCCCAGATTGCATCGCGCCCGGCGTCGCCATACAGGCTGTCATGACCCACACCGCCGCGAAGCTGGTCGTTGCCGGCACCGCCGAACCCGGCGTCGTTTCCGTCGCTGCCGGAAATGACATCGTTGCCGACACCCCCCATGAGCCAGTCATCACCGCCGCCGCCCTCAAGATTGTCGTTACCGGCTCCGCCGTCGATGACATCTGCGCCCCGGCCACCGGACAATGTGTCATTGCCGATGCCGCCCGTCAGGTTTCCCCTGCCGTCGCCGCTTGCGTCCGAACCGTCTCCGGGGTCCAGGCGGTCGCCGGCGCCGTCGCCGCCGGTCCCTGTATTTGCCCCGTCGTCACGGACATCGGGATCGACGCCACCGCCTTTGTAGTTGGAATAATCCCGATCGCCACCATCCGGCTTGTCAGGCAGATCGCTGCCGTCGCCGGGGTTCCGGTCGTCGGGTGCGGGCGGTTCCGGGGCAAGCGGTCGGGTTCCGGGCCGATCCAGATCGCCGGTATCCGGTGGTGGGGGCGGCGGCGGCGGCGGCGGATCCGGCGGAATGTATCCAATGTGATCGCCGCCCTCCAATCCGTTGGGAAACAGGTCGGCCACGCTGAGCGACCGGCCATCGGCAGAGGTCAGGTTGATCACGGTTCCGCGAAATTCGACGCGGGCGCCGGTGGCGGTGGTGGTGATCGTCACCTGCGACAGATCACGCAGCATCGGCAGATCCGACAGATCCAGCCGGTCCTGACCGCGCTGAAAATCGAGGATGCTCGATGTTCCGCTGCCGTCCCGAATTACGAAGATATCGCCACCCGAGCCGCCGGTCATACGTGTGTTGCCGTCGCCGGTGACCAGAACATCGTCACCGGCCCCACCCAGGATCGTGTCCCCGTTGCCTGCTGCCATCAGGATGTCATCGCCGGCACCGCCGGTCAGGGTCTCTGTGGCAGCGCCCCCGATCTGCAGATCGCCCAACCGCGAAAGATCGACCGTGAATTGCGTCAGACCCGATTCATTTTGCGACCCGACAAAGACATGCAACTGATCGCCATCGACCGCGACATCGATCGCCGTGACCTTGTGCATCGAGGTCGCGTCGCTGTCCCCAAGGGTCTGTAAATGGACAAGTGACCCGTCGGGCAAAAGCAGGAACAGCGTCAACCCGTTATCGGCGCCGCCCGCAATGACGAATACATGATCGCCCGATTGCGCAACCGCCAGATCCTGCACCCCCTCGAACCGCGTCGATCCATTGTCGAGCACGTGGTCCGTCGGTTGCATCGATCCGTCAGGCATCATCTTGAGCACCGAAAGCGACGAAGTCCCCGATGCCGCGACGATGACATAGGTCTCGCCGTTGATCTGCGCCACTTCCAGCGCGGTCGGCGCATTGATCCCCAGACCGTCCTCGGCGCCGATAGAACCCGCCTCGACCAGTGTTCCGGTCGCGGAGTCGCGGCGCAGGACCGTCACCTCGTCGCGGGCATCGCAGGCGGTCACGATGAACGCCTGACCGTTCACGGTCACGCTGACCAGATCGACAACCTGGGTGCAGTCAAATCCATCGGGGAACAGATCGGGCGCTTGTTCGGACAACAGAACCAGCGCCTCGATCGACTCTGTGCCACCGCCGGCCGCGAGTGATTGCAGGCCTTCCCAACCCTGTTGCGCGTAGCCGCCAAACCCGTCTGGCCCCAGTGCATAACCGAACAACCCCTGGGCATTTCCGCCCAGCAACAGCACCGGGCCCGCGCCGCTGTCGTTGACCACCAGCGTATCGTCCACCAGCAGCGTCAACTCCGGCGGGAAGATCACGGTCGTGGTCAGCGAAACGGTCCCGTCCGCGCCGACTTCATAGGCCGCGACACCGCCATTGCGGCCCGTCGTCGTGTAAACGTGAATCTCGCCGTCAATGACCGCGATCTTGATGTCGGTGATCCCGCGATCCAGCATGGACACACCGGTTTGAACAACCCCTTGCAAGTCTAGACGCATCTCGTTCCCCTTCGCCACCGCCGCCGACACTGGCGTCCCGCGATGGCGGCCGACGGCACGCAAACGTGGCAAAATCGCGGCCTTCGTCTTGCATTTGATCCGAATTCGCGGCGATCGGCGGCGGTCACGTCACCCCGCGTCGCGGCGCCGGGCCGTGATCCGGGGTTTGACAGCGGCGCGTGACTGTGTCCTAGCAGGGGGCAAGCAAGCTGAAGGACCTTCATGACTGGAAACGGCCCGCTGCCGGGCGCCCGACACAAACGGCTGGTCGCCGTCGTCGTCACGCATCGCCGCCTGGCGCAGCTACAGGCCACCCTGCACGCACTGCTTGCGTATCCTGAGCGAGACCTCGCGGCTGTGCTGGTGGTTGACAACGCGTCCGATGACGGCACCCCGGAATGGCTTTCAACTCTGTCCGATCCGCGTCTGATCGTGTTGCGCAACGACGCCAATCTTGGCGGGGCGGGCGGGTTCGAACAGGGCATGCGGCACGCCATGGAAGCCCTGTCACCCGACTGGATCGTGGTGATGGATGACGATGCGCGCCCCGAACCGGGCGCGCTTGCCGCGTTTCAGGCGCTGGACCTGGCCGGTTACGACGGTTTTGCCGCCGCGGTGCGCAACCCGGACGGCACGGTCTGCGAGATGAACCGGCCCACGTTCAATCCGTTCTGGAACAAGCGCATCCTGCTTCGCGCCCTGATCGGGGGCGGTGGCCGCGACACGTTTCACCTTGGCCAACAGGACTTCGAAACGCAGGGTCTGCGCCCTATCGATGGCGCGTCGTTCGTCGGCTTCTTCGTGCGCGCCGCGACGGTGGCCCGGCGCGGCTATCCGGACCCCGATCTGTTTCTCTATGGCGAGGATACGATTTATACCCTGGGCCTGACGCGCGACGGGCACCGGATCGGGTTCGATCCGTCGGTGCGTTTCGAACATGACAACTCGACTTACTCAGCAACCGATCCACGCATTCGCCCGTTGTGGAAGGTCTACTACTATCACCGCAATCTCTTGATCCTGTATCGCATGGCAACCGGGATCTTCTTTGGTCCGGTGCTGTGCCTGTATCTACCGAAATGGCTGCTGCGGCTGCGTCATCACCGGGGCGAGCGGCGCCGGTTCCTGCGGCTGTTCGGCATGGCCCTGCGCGATGGCTTGCTGCGCCGCACGACGGTGCCGCATTCCGCGATTGTTGCCATCGCGCGGGGCGCGGACCCTAGCGAAGAAGCAATTCGCGGTGATGTCTCCGCAAAAGAATGAGCCCCACGACCATCGGGATCATCGCGCAGAGCAACACATAAGTCACAGAGACGTATTCCGGGTGATAAACCGAATAGAACCCGGCGCGCATCATGCCGACGACATGAATGAACGGGTTGTACCACAGAATTTCCTGCGCGAAGGTCGGCATGTCGTCATAGAGAAAGATGATCCCAGAGACGATCATCAGCGGCGAAGTCGCGATGTTCCAGACCGTGTCATAGACATCGAACCGCTCGCTCATGAAGGTGTTGAAAACGCCGATTCCGAAGGCAAGCACCGCCGACAACAGCACCGAGCCCAGGATCATGCCCCAGTTCAAGATCAGGCTCAGATCCTCGAACACGATGATCCCGGCCAGGATCAGATAGGTCACGATGACCATCACCACGGTGTTCAGAACGAAGCGTGCCAGCACGGCATCGATCCACGTCACACCGGGATAGGACAGAAGGGCACGCGAATAGCTCAGAGCGTTGCCCACCATACGCGACGGGACGCGGAACAGGTTGAACGCCATCAGGCCGGTTGCCTTGAATAGAATGAAACTGGTTCCCAGCGCCGGATGGCTGGCCAACAGGGAAAATGCCAGCGCCAGCAACAGGATCATCCCCAATGGCTGCAACAACGCCCAGACATAGCCGCCCGGCTTGCGCCCGAACCGCGTGCTCATCTCGCGCAGGATCAGCGCCCCGATGGTGCGCAAGGTCGCATAGCGCCGGTTCATGGAATACCGTTTTCCGGGCAAGGCCGGGGTCTGCATGCCGGTGGGCGCATCGCTCACGGGTGATTCCTTTTTCTGGCCTTTGCCCGGGCGAATATGTAGAAAACGAGCGCATCGGGCAAACAATCGTTTGGAGAGCCGCGTGGACGACAACAGGCCGGGTGCCGAGCGCCCGCACCGGACGCCCGAAGCGCGCGCCAAGGCGCAAGAGCTTCGTCGCGCCCGAAGACAGGCAAGAGCCGCACAGGAAGACGCGGCAGCGGCGGTGGCGGTCGATCATCCGCCCGCCCGGTCCATCCGCCCCCCCGCGCAACCGGCGTATCTCAAGCCCCGGCACCTCGGGGTCGGTTGGGGTCTGGTGCTGATGGTGCTATTTCCTTTGCTGATCACCACGGTCTATCTCTATGGCTTCGCCCAGGATCAATACGCCTCGCACACCGGGTTCACCGTCCGCAGCGAGGAAACCAGTTCCGCCACCGAACTCGCCGGGGGCCTGACCGCTCTGGTCGGCGGGTCGAATTCGTCGAATGCCGACGTGCTCTATGCCTATATCCAGAGCCAGCAGATCGTCGAACGCATTCAGGCGCAGCTCGATATCCGTGCCCATTACGCGCAACACTGGGGCAGCGACCCGGTCTTCTCGATCTGGCCGGACGCCACGATCGAGGATCTCGTCTGGTTCTGGGGCCGGATCATGCGGGTCTCTTACGATCAGGCCTCGGGGCTGATGGATGTGCAGGTCCGTGCCGGCAGCGCCGACTACGCGCAACAACTGGCCCGCGCGGTGGTGCGCGAAAGCGAAGAAATGATCAACCAGCTCAACGCCCAGGCGCGCAGCGACAGCATGTCGAATGCCAATCTCGATCTTGAAGCCGCGCTGGAGCGACTGCGCTCGGCGCGCGAGGAACTGGCGTCGTTTCGCGCCCGCACGCAGATCGTCGATCCGCAGGCCGATATCCAGGGCCGCATGGGGGTGATCAACAACCTGCAACAACAACTGGCGCAGGCGCTGGTCGATCACGACCTGCTGCTGCAAACGACCAGCGAATCCGACCCGCGCATGCGCCAGGCCGAACGCCGGATCGAGGTGATTCAGGATCGCATCGCCTCAGAGCGCCGGAATTTCGCGACCCAGGACGTGACCGTTTTCGACACCGACTATCCGCGCCTGATCGCCCAATACGAAAGCCTCATCGTCAATCAGGAATTCGCCGAGCGCACCTATACCGCCGCCCTGACCGCACTGGACGCCGCGCGATCGAATGTCGAACGTCAAAGCCTCTATCTGGCGACCTATGTGCGCCCGACGCGGGCGCAAAGCGCCGAGTATCCGCAGCGACTGCTGCTGGTCGGGCTTGCCGCGATCTTTCTCACCCTGACCTGGGCCGCTGTCACGCTGATCTATTACAGCCTGCGCGACCGGGGCTGAGCGCGCGGCGCGGGGGACAGGGCCAATGATACGGTTCGATCATCTGACCAAGGGGTTCTGGCTGGGCCGCCAGTTCGCAACGGTGATCAACGATCTGACGTTGACCCTGCCGACCGGCAAGTCGCTGGCGCTTCTGGGGGGCAACGGGTCGGGCAAGTCGACGTTGATGCAACTCATCGCGGGCACCATGCGCCCCGATTTCGGCGAGGTCTGGAGCGACGGCAGCATTTCCTGGCCGATCGGCTTTGGCGGCGCCTTTCACCGCGACCTGACCGGCGCGCAGAACACCAAGTTCCTGGCGCGGGTATATGGCGTCGATACCGACGAACTGGCCGAATTCGTGCAGGACTTCGCTGAGATCGGGCGTCATTTTCACATGCCGATCCGCACCTATTCCTCGGGTATGAAATCGCGGCTGACCTTTGGCATCTCGATGGGCATCCCTTTCGACACCTATCTGGTCGATGAGGTGACAGCAGTCGGCGATCAGCGGTTCCGGCGCAAGAGCAAGGCCGTGTTTCGCGACCGTATGCAGCACGCCAGCGCGATCCTGGTCAGTCACAATCTTGAAGAGCTGCGCGAGTTCTGCGATGCAGCAGTGGTATTGCACGACGGCCACCTGACCTATTTCGACGACCTGCAAGAGGCCATCGCCCAGCACAGGAAGCAGATGGCCTAGCATCGCCCATAGCCTAGATAGCCCAGCAGGATCCCGGCCCCGCCCATGAGCAAACCCGCAAACCTTATCCTTCATATCGGCCATTACAAGACCGGCACCACCGCACTTCAGGTCTTCTGTGCGGCCAATGCAGCACCGCTCGCGGCGCAAGGGCTGATCTATTCGCCCTTTCCGTTGAAATTGGGCAAGCATTCGCCGCTGGCCTTCTCGCTGTTGCGCGATGCCGGTGTCACCACGCTGATGCACGGGTTCGACGCCCCCGCCAAGGCGCCCGAACTCTGGGCCACGCTGTTCGATGCCGTCCGGTCGCTGGACGCCGGGCAGACCCTGCTGGTCAGCAGCGAAGAGTTCATGCGGCTGGGGGCGCACCCCGGCGCCGCCGCGCTGTTGCGCGACATCATGGCGACCGCGCCCGATATC
>JAGRMK010000186.1 GCA_020441345.1 Paracoccaceae bacterium | reverse complement strand
CCCGCCTGGACGTTGTCGAGACCGTGCACACGCGCGATACCGTCACCGACGGACAGCACACGGCCAACCTCGGCGACTTCGACCTGCTGGCCGAAGTTCTTGATCTGCTCCTTGAGGATCGCAGAGATCTCAGCTGCTTGGATACCCATTTATCCGACCTCTTTCATGGTGTTCTGGAGGGCAGCGAGCCGCGACCGGATCGACGTGTCGATCATCTTCGAGCCCACTTTCACAATAAGGCCGCCAATGAGTGATTCATCGACGGCAACATTCAGTTTCACGGTCTTGCCAAGACTCTTTTTCAGGGTCGATGCCAGGGCATCGGCCTGGGCCTTGGTCAGCACCGACGCCGAGGTGACATCGGCGGTCACTTCGCCTTTTTCCTCGGCGATCATCCGGCGCAGCGTGGCGCACACTTGCGGCAGCGCGAACAGACGGCGATTTTGCGCCATCATGCCCAGCACGCCGCGGGTGTTTTGCGACAGCGACATCTTTGCGGCCAAGGCGGTGATCGCCTTGCCCATGTCCTCGCGGCTGTGAACCGGAGAGGTCAGGACCGCGCGCAGTTCCGCGCTGTCGTTCAAGGCCGATTCAATCTGATCGACATCGGATTCGAGCGCGGCAAGCGCCCCACCCTCTTTCGCCAGATCGAACACGGCAGTGGCATAGCGTGCAGCAATGCCGGAAGAAATCGAAGCAGGTTCGGACACGTCCACCCTTTCGAGTTTGTGCGCCCTCCGACCTCGCGCAAGGTCCGGGCAATGGTCAGGGTGCACGAGAAGTGCGCGGCACCCGAAATCGGCGCGGGTTTAGCAGAGCAATCCCTGTCCCGCAACCTTCAAGCGGTCGTGAAGTGACCGCTTGTTAGCGCTTATTTGATACCAGCCATGACACTTTGTCGCGGTGGCGGTGATTTGCCCGGCCGCGACGTTTCTGCATTGCAGAAAAACGGTGTCTCGGCGCGCGCAAAGTCGCTGCACCCGGTATAGGCGGCGAAAAGGGATTCGTCTGCCAGAATCGGCGCAAGGCGCAGATTTGTCGGGGCGCTTCGCGGATCAGGGCTGTGCAACCGTCGAATGCCACCAGATTCTCGCAACGCGACACAGACCATCTGGCGCGAATTCCGCGCTGAGCATCCCGTCAAGGATCATGCGCGGCAGCGGGTCGCCCGGAGAGCGCGACGGCAGACCCGTGCCGGTCGAGGCCGCCCAGATGCGGAACAGGTCTTCTGACGCGACCTGGTATTCGACATGCCAATGCGCGATGCCGCCGGACCCGGTCGCCGGGGCGGATTCGCTCAGGACGGTGTAACGCAGCGCTATGTCACGCTGCAGCTCGATGCGCGCCCAATAATCCGCCAGTTCCCGCGGACCGCGCTGCACCTGGAATGGAGTGTTGTGATAGGCGCCATCCGGGGTGAACAGTGCCGCGAATCCGGCCTTGTCCTGACCTTCCCAGACGCGTTTGTAGGCGGCCATGAAATCGTGAATGCTCATCAAGGGCTCCGTGCCGGGTCAGAGGGATCGGGTGTGACCGCGCGCCAAGCCGGTTGCGCGCCGCTTTGCGGAATACCTTCGAGCACACGCAGCGGGCGCCGTTCGGGCGCGCGCAAGCCGCGCGGCGCGGCCGTTTCGCGGCGCATCGCCTCGACGATCAGCACCCCGCCCATGCGGTCCAACCCCCAACGCTGGCCCAGCCTTTCCAGGCCGCGCGCCGACCGCATCCAGAATCGCCGCCCGCTGGGGGGAAAGAACAATGCCGCCGTGTGCCCGGTGGCGACAAACCCGCTGTCGGCCAACAGCCGCTCGATCTGGCCACGCGAATACGGGCGACCATAGCCAAAGGGCGTCTTGTCCGACCGCGCCCAGAGCCCGCCACGCCCGGGCACCACGATCAGCGCGCGCCCATGCGCAGACAACACCCGATGCGCCTCGTCGAGCAACGCCAAAGGGTGATCGCAGGTTTCCAGGCCATGCATCATAACAAGCCGGTCGATGCTGTCGTTGGCCAGCGGCCAGCGGGCCTCGTCGCACAGCACCGAGTGGTTGGCGCCATCGGCGGGCCAGTGCATCACGCCTTGTGGCGCGGGCATAAGGCCGACGACGCGCTCGGCCTTGTCCAGAAAGGGGCGCAGCAACGGCACCGCGAACCCGTAGCCCGCCACGGACAGGCCCTCGATGCTACCCCAGCGTTCGACCACCCGGTCGCGCACGCCCTTTTGCGCCGCGCGCCCCAATTGGCTGCGGTAATAGAAGTCGCGCAAACTCGTGACGTCGAGGTGCATTGAACCTGCGGTCTGACTGGGCCAGACTGCACCCTGCCCCATTCGCGCGCGCTTTGCAAAGCCCCGCGGATACCGCCGCAAACCCGCAGGAGACCCTATGTCCATCGAGATCATCCGCTGCCTGTCCGACAATTACGCCTATCTGGTCCATGACGCGGCGACGGATGAGACCACGCTGATCGACGCGCCCGAGGCCGCGCCAATCCTGACCGTGCTCAAGAACAGGGGTTGGACCCTCACGCATGTGTTCCTGACGCATCACCATTGGGACCATGTCGAAGGGCTGGCCGCGATCCTGGCCGCAGCCCCGGCACAGGTCTGGGGCAACGGTGCCGATGCCGGCCGCCTCCCTGCGCTTGATCACGCCTTCGCGCCTGGCGACACGCTGCCAGGCGGAGCGGTGGTTCTGGACGCGCCCGGTCATACGCTGGGGCATGTCGCGTTCCACTACCCGGCGCTGAAAGCCTTGTTCAGCGCCGACAGTCTGATGACCCATGGCTGCGGCCGCCTGTTCGAGGGCACCGCAGACCAGATGTTCGATACCATCGCTCGCTTTGCCGCCCTGCCGGACGACACGCGTCTGTATTCCGGCCATGACTATGCCAAGGCCAATCTCGACTTCGCCGCCCGCTATGCGCCCGACACCGATGCCCTGGCGACTCGGCAGGCAGAGTTGCCCGTTCTGGCCCGCACTGGCGCACCGACGACCGGCACGACGCTGGGCAGCGAGAAACGGATCAACCCCTACCTGCGCTGCGCCTTGCCGCAAGTTGCCACAGCCGCAGGGGTGCCCGGCGCCGATCCCCGCACCGTTCTGGCAGAGATCCGCAAACAAAAGGACAACGCCTGAGCACAACTGCCCGCTTTCAAGGCCGCACAAAAGGTGGCAAACTGAATCGTGAGGCAAATCGGGCAAAAAGGACTTGAAGCGTCGCCCGGAAAACCAAAGTTTAATCACATGGGTCCACCGTAAGGGCCAGCACCGGTCAAACCCAGTCGGGAACCGGTCAAATTCTGGCGGGTTTTTCCCGCACCAATGGAAGGAGCAATGCCGTGCCCTCGTTTTCCACGACCCTTGAACAGGCGATTCACGGCGCACTGGCCCTTGCCAATGCCCGCCGACATGAGCTTGCGACTCTGGAGCACCTGCTTCTGGCCCTAATGGACGAACCCGAGGCGTCGCGCGTGCTGCAAGCCTGCAACGTCGATCTGGCCGATTTGCGCAAGACGCTCGAAGACTTCATCGACGATGACCTGTCGACGCTGATCACCAATGTCGAAGGCTCCGAAGCCGTGCCGACCGCCGCCTTCCAGCGGGTGATCCAGCGCGCCGCGATCCATGTGCAATCCTCGGGCCGGAACGAGGTGACTGGTGCCAATGTGCTGGTCGCGATCT
>JAGRMK010000185.1:1610-17445 GCA_020441345.1 Paracoccaceae bacterium | reverse complement strand
TCTATGCCTCGGCCTATCTCAAACGCCACCACCCGGCGGCCTATGCCTGCGCTTTGCTGAACAGCCAGCCGATGGGGTTCTATGCCCCCGCCCAGATCGTGCGCGATCTGCGCGACCACGGGGTCGAGGTGCGGCCGGTCTGCGTGAACCAGTCCGACTGGGACAACACGCTGCAAATGCGGGCCGACGGGCGGCTGGCGCTGCGGCTGGGATTCCGGCAGATCAAAGGGTTGCGTGAGGCTGACGCGGAATGGATCGTCGCGGCGCGCGGCAACGGATACCCGGACCCCGAAAGCCTGTGGCGGCGGGCCGGAGTGCCGCCCGCCGCGCTGGAACGGCTGGCCGAGGCCGATGCCTTTGCCGGCATGCGGCTGAACCGGCGCGATGCCTTGTGGGCAGTGCGGGCAATCCGCGCGCCCAAACCGCTGCCGCTGTTCGGGCAGGATGGCGAGGGGATCGTCGAGGACACGCCCGACCTGCCGCAAATGACGCTGGGCGAGCAGGTGATCGACGATTATCTGGCTCTCAGGCTGTCGCTCAGGGCGCATCCGATGGAGATCCTGCGCCCGCATCTGCCCGGCCTGACGCCCCATGCCGATCTGGCGGCGGCACCGAACCGGGTGTCGGTCTGCGGGTTGGTGATCACGCGGCAGCGGCCCGGCACGGCCTCGGGCGTGATCTTCATCACGCTGGAGGATGAGACGGATGTCTGCAACGTGGTCGTCTGGCCCAAGATCTATGAACGCTTCCGCCGCGCGGTGATCGGCGGGCGGTTGTTGCGTGTCACCGGGCGGTTGCAGCGCGAAGAGGGGATCATCCACCTGATCGCCGACGAGGTCGAGGATCTGTCGCCCACCCTGGGCATCCTGGGCGATCTGGGCGCCGAGGCCATCGATCCGACCGAAGGGCGCGGCGACGAGGCCCGCCGCCCGGTGGCGATGAAGGAACTGCCCCCCAACCACCCCTTGCGCGCCAAGTCGATGCGCGGCATGCGCCACCCCCGCGATCAGGCGAAAATCCTCTTCCCCAGCCGGGATTTTCATTAAGGGGTCGATGAAGCTGGCCAAGACCAGCGCATAGGCCGGGGCTTGATGGCGCAAGAAACAAGGAGGGCAAGCCAGCGAGTTCTGGCGTCGTGACGAGATCGCTTTCGATCCAGAGCCAAAGTGATGTTCGGTTCGGCGGGTATCCGGCTCGCACCCGGTCTCACGAATGCTGCATCTTTCGCATATCCTGGAAACAGAGGCCTGAATGGCACCTCGCCCCAGGCTCGGTCACAGGTGCCAACGGAATCCCGTCGCCGTTTCAGACACGGTCCACAACTTTGACATGACAGCCTTGTCATGGGCATGGGGGTTCAGCGTGCCCTTGCCGACCGGACCGACAAATTCCATGCGGCCAGTCGGACCGTAGAGCGCCCGCTGCTCCAGCCCGTCCTCGGTGGCGCACATAACTTCGGGGTATGCGCCCTTTTCGGCGGTTTGAACCATGGGCGACTTTGTCATCAGCCACCAGGCAATCCGGGTCAGCAAACCGCCGCTGGTGCTGATCAGGGATGTGGCGGAAGAACCGGGGTGACAAACATACACCGCCACGTTTCGGCCCGCGGCCCGGACGCGATCCTGCAGTTCATAGGCGAACATCATCTGCGCCAGTTTGGATTGACTGTAAACAGGGTTGGCGCTGTAGTTCTTGTCCCAGTTCATATCGTCGAACTGGATTGTCTTGATACCCATGTTGTAGCCAAGGCTGGCCACGACCACGATGCGGCCATTCGTGTCCTCGATCCGGTCGAACAGCATCCCACACAGAACGAAATGGCCGTAATGATTGGTCCCGAGTTGGCTTTCGAAGCCGTCGACGGTCAGCTTTTGTGTCGGCACCTGCGCAATCGCGGCGTTGCAGATCAGTGCATCGATGCGGGCCACGGCGTCCAGCAGCTCGACCGCCGCCGCGCGCACGCTTGCCAGATCCGACAGGTCCATGCGTACAAAACGGACATCGGCATCCGCGCCGAACTCTGCCTTCAGTTCTTCGACAGCGACCGCGGATTTCTCGACATTGCGATTCAGCATCACCACGTTGGCCCCCTTCGACAAAAGGATGCGAGAGGCTTGAAACCCGGCACCGGCGTTGCCACCGGTGATGACATAGGTTTTGCCAGCAAGTGAGCCAAGCCGTTCGGGAATCCATCCGTTGGGTCCGAATGTGGTGTCAGCCATTGTCATTCTCCTTGTGTCGTCGGCCTGGCGGCCCTGCGCGAAACATTTCCGCCCTGTATGTGCAGATAACTCTCATCCACGTGCGCAAACAGGCGAGATCATCGCAGCTGCTTGCCTGATTGTATCAAAATGGTTGCCAGGGATGGTTGAGCACCTTTAGATCGCCACCATGAGCAAAAACCAGATCAAGCAGCTTGTCGCATCCCGGGCGGACAAGGACGGCCTGACGGAAACCGGAATAAGGGGTATTCGGCTGTTTCGGGCCACCCAGGCGATACCCTGTATCCCGGCGGTTTATGAGCCTTGCGTCGTCGCCATCGTGAGCGGCGCGAAAGAGGCTGTTCTGGACGGCCACAGATTTGTCTATGACGACAGTCAATACCTGTGCTGCCCCATGTCGATGCCAGTCAAGGCGGGCACGCCCGCTGCATCGCCCGAAAACCCGCTGTATGGCGTGTTCATCTCGCTGGACCAGCGTGTAATGGCCGGGCTGGCGATGGAGATGGAAACCGCCAGAGGTGCCCTGCCCATGACCAAAGACGGCCCGCGGGTGCCGGGGATCAGGCTGGCCCAATGGGATCGGGAATTTACCGAAGCGCTTCTGAGGCTCATGCAGCTGGGGGGCAGTCCGGCAGACACGGCGATTCTTGGAGAGGCACGGATGCGTGAGCTTTACTACGCGATCCTGAAAGGCGAGGCGGGCCTCTTCGCGCGGCACGCCTTCGGGGCGGGCAATGCCATCGCTCGATCCATCGCGCATGTGTCATCCCACCTGAACGCACCGATTTCGATTGATGAGATGGCAGCCCATGCCGGAATGAGCCGCGCCGCGTTTCATCGCAGGTTCAAGCAAGTCACCACGATGGCGCCGATCCAGTTCGTGAAGTCCATGCGCCTGAACCATGCCGCGATGAAGATCGCCGAGGGCTCGCCGGTCAATCAGGCCGCAATAGACGCAGGCTATGCCAGCCCGTCCCAGTTCAGCCGGGAATTCAAACGCATGTACGGGCAATCTCCACGGCAATGGGGCGAGGCTCGACACCTCCCGGCAAGCGTTGCCTGAAGCCGTGCACCCTGGTCGCGCCCCGGTCAGAAGCGGCGTTCGGTGGATGCAGTTCGAGAGGCCGCCTCGTGCGCAATGCGGAGCCTGGTGTGCCACACCGCGCTTGTCCACTCCCTCGCGCGATCAGGCGAAAGTCCCGCTTCCCAGCCACGAAAGCCACCATGGGGCGTGCGGGCGGGCATCTCGGCACCGCCTGGCATCACCCGCGAATTGCGACGCCGGCATGTAAAATATACTTTACACAGTGTAAGCTTCAGTGTACCTGATTCCTACCGATGACACACCGGATTCGGGGAGCAACACCAATGTCATTCGAAGAACGCGGTGCCTGGAGCGCGCTTATGTCAGGCGTTGTCGCCTTTTTCCTGTGGGGTCTTCCGATCTGGAACGGCACCGTGACAGGGGCCTATGACGGCATCGATGGGTTGTCGCTTTGGGCCTGGGATGTGATCTGGCTGATCGGCGGCGGGGTCGTTCTGGCCATCGTGGTCCTGATCCTGTTCAACATCGCCTATGTCGTCCTGACCAACCAGACCAAGCTGCACGTCATCACCGATGAGCGCGACAAGACGATCAACAGCCGCAGCGCCGTGGTGTCTTTGGTCGCGATCAGCTGCGGGTTTCTGGCCGCCGTCGGGCTGCTTGCAACCGGGTGGGGCGCGCTTGCAGCGATGAACACCATGCTGATTGGCATGGCGGTTGCGGGGTTTGGTTCGGAGGTGTGCCGCGTCGCGGTTTACCGCATGGGTCTTTGACCCTTGGCCAAGACGAGGGTTTCCAATTCGATCCGCCGATGCCGTTTTGACGCGGGCGAAATGACACAACAAGCCCTGGCCGATCGCGTCGGCGTCACCCGACAGACGATCATCGCGATCGAGAACGCAAAATACTCTCCAACGCTGGAACTCGCGTTTCAGATCGCAGCGGTCTTTGGCAAGCCGCTGAACGACGTATTCACCTACGAGCCGTAAGGCACTCTATAGAAGGATTACCTGAATGACTCGTCGTCTCGCGAGACACGTTGTCGTGCCTGCTGCCTTGTATTTTGGCACCCTGCTCACGATCCTGCTGGCGCTTGTGCAAGTGGTGCAGATCCCGCTGGGGGCCTTGCCCCAAGATGCCCAACGCCTGACCGCCGCGCCTGTCTGGCATTTCCTGCATGTGCTGGGCGGCGCCACGTTCGGGATCCTTGGCCCCATCCAGTTCGGTCGTGTTCTGGTGCGCAAATACGGGCTTTTGCACCGCGTCATGGGACGCATGTTTGTCGCGGCGGGGGCAATGATCTCGCTGAGTTCGCTGGGCCTTCTCTGGCGCTTTCCCGACGCGTATTCGGTGGCCATCAGCAGCGGGCGGCTGCTGTTCGGGATCGCGCTGGGTGTGGCTTTGGCCATTGCCATGCATTCCATCCACAAGCGGGATTTTGCCCGCCATCACAACTGGATGATCCGCGCCTATGCGCTTGGAATGGGGGCAACGGCAGTGACGATGGTGTATTTCCCCATTTACCTCATCACCGGCGAGCCACCGACGGGCTTTGCGTCCGACGTCATATTCCTGGGGGCCTGGACGGGTTGCGTGGTGCTTGCCGAGACCGTGCTGCGCAGAATCTGAGCAATCCGGGTCCAGGAACTCCAGCCGCGCGGTCTCTATGCATCCGTCGTGTTCTTCTGATCTGTCGCAACACGACGGCTGCTGATCATTTCTGTCACATTGGCTCAGGCGGTGGACCTGTGTGCCGGCCCGAACTTTCCCCGATCCCCCAGCGAAAGGGGCCAGGGAAAACCCTGGCCCCTCGGTTGCCCGTGTCGCGGCGGTTACTTGCTCAGGCCGCCACCCGGCGCGGCACCGCCGCCGCTGGGCGCGCCCCGGACGAACTGGTAGCTGCCGCTCCAGGTGCCGTAGTTCGCGGATTGCACGCCGAACTGGTTACTCCCCTGATAGGATTGCTGCCCCGGCAGGATCTGCACGTGGACCACACCGGTCTGGCCGACCTGCACGAGGCCGGCATGCACCGCCGCCCGTGCCACCGAGGAATCGTCGGTATAGATACCGGTCCCCCAGATCGAGCCGCCAGCCGCGCCCGTGACCTCGAACGAGAAGGTCTGGCCAACCCGGTCGCGATAGCTTGTAAGATTGCCTGGCGCCGGCTGCACGCCGGGCTGTTGCGGCGGCTGCACGACAACCCCGCCAAAGGTCTCGGCGACCAACGTGGCCTGGCAGGTCGAAGCGCCAAAGGTTCCGACCCAGATATCATAGAGCCCCGGTGCCGCGCGATCCAGACGCAGCCGCGAGTTCAAGCCCCCGTCGTCGTCGTTGAAATGCCATTGCCCGTTGGGATCATTGACCAGCAACACCGGATCACAAGACCCCTCGATGCGGAATTCCAGATCGTATTGCTGCGGGTTGCCGGTCAGGTTCAGGGTGAAATCCGGCCCTTCGACAATATGCCCATTGCCAGGCACTGTCTGGCAAAGGCCGAGGTCGATATTGCCGCCCGCGATTACATCGAAACGCTGCGCGGAATACAGCCCCTGTCCGTCGAAGCTCAGCATCCGACCGTTCTGGCCCGGATCCGGGCATTGCGCCTGCGGGGAGACAGCGCCGCCACCGCCACCGCCACCGAAGGTTTCCAGCGTCAGCGTCGCCTGGCAGGTCGAAGAGCCATAGGTGCCGACCCAGATGTCATAATCGCCTTCCGGGGCAGAAGGCAGGCGCAGCCGTGCGTTCAACCCATCGCCGCCGTCATCGTCGAAATGCCACTGTCCGCGGGCATCGTTGATCAGCAGCACCGTGTCGCATTGTGCGTTGACCCGGAATTCCAGATCGCGCCCCATGCCGTTCCCGCTGAAGTTCAGGTCGAAATCGGGTCGCGTGGCCACATAGCCGTTACCCGGCTGCGGGCAGTTCGCCAGGTTGTCCGACCCCCCGGCAATCACCGACAGGGTTTGCGGTGTCCACAACTGATCCGACGTATACCGAAGCTGCTGGCCGGTCATGGACCAGTCCGGGCAGGCCAAGGCGGCCGTGCCGAGCGTACTGGCCACGACAAAGGCCAGCGCGGGCAGGACGCTTGGCCTGACGGAACCGCGCCGCGCCAAAGCGGGTGAATTCGTCATGAGTGCACTCCTCTCTTGTCTCATCACATGCAGAGCGTGGCATTTGTGGCGCGCGGAGTGTCTGACATGGATCAAGCCGTGGACAGCGATGCCGCAGACGTGAACGGCAAGGAAAAAGGGCCGGAGAATTCCCCCGGCCCCTGCCTTGCGCGGATCAGCGGGCATCCGCCCCGATGGCTCGGGGTGGTTATTTGCCCATCGCACCCTGGGGTTGGCCGACGACCGGGGCCTCGCCCAGCGCCTCTGGGCTGGGCACGCAGGTGACGTTGATCAAATGCCCGCAACCATTGGGGATCGTGCAGATGCGATTGTCGCCCAGAACCAGGGTCCGGCTGGTCATGACATGCGAATACGCCCCGTCAACGGCATAGATATACCCCATGACCTGACAGAACCGATCAGCGGCGTCCTGACCGCAGTCCCGGCCATAGTGCAGGCAGCCATCGACGCGCTCTCCGTTGTACCATGCTTCGGCAAAGAACCCGTCCTGTGCCTGCGGTGCCGATGGCTGCGCGGTGCCAAGACCCTGCCCGCCCGCCGGGTATTCGACCACGAAACCGCGCAGGGGCACATTCGGATCCGCGTCGTTCAGTAGCGGTGCCGGGCTGGTGCCGCGCACCCACATGTTCACATGGGTCTCGCGGCCCTGGTAATTGTCGGGCTGACCCGGCGCCCAGGCGGTGAAGCCCCAAGGCTCGCCAGTGATCCACATCCACTGGCTCCCCTGACGATATCCACCCAGCCAAGGCCCGATGAAATACCGTCCCTGTTCCAGCGACCAGCCGGCGGGATTGTTGGCAACGGCAAAGAGCGCCTGCAACTCGTCAGCGCTGGCAACGGTCGCCAGATGTCCGCCCATGCTCTCGGCCCGGCGGCGCGCCGCGTCAAAGGTGATCCCCTCGGGCACCACGACCAGTTCGAAGCGCGGCGCGGGGGCAAAGGTCGTGGACCCGGCGGGCGTCACGACAAAGCGGTAACTGCCGCCCCAATCGCCATACTGCGCGGTCTGGACACCGTTCAGCGAACTCGCCTCGTAAGATGACTGTCCGGGCAGGATCATGACCTGGACCACGCCGGTCTGCCCGACCCGTAACAGACCGGCATGCACCGCCGCGCGGGCCACGCTGGAATCGTCGGTATAAATCCCGGCACCCCAGACCCGGCCCTCGGCGGCGCCCGTCACCTGAAAGCGCAACGTCTGGCCGACGCGGTCGCGGAACTCCTGCAGATTGCCCGAGCTCGGCAGGGCCATCACACCCTGTTCGCCGCCCGGCTGCGTCGGCGTCGCGGGCATCGCAGCCTGGCGGATCGCCCCGCGAATCGCGATTTCAGCGATCTCGGCGCGGGTATCGCCGATCACGTATTCGCCGCGTACCCACATCGCGGTGACATTGCTCAGAACATCGGATACGCGGCTGGCACCGCCCCCCAGATGCCACAGGCGGGACTCTTCGACCGGGACGCTCATCCTGGCCCAGCCGGAGCCGACCTGCTGTGGGAATTCCACCGCCGCCGTCATCGATCCGTTGAACAGGACGATGTCGCCGATCGCGTCCTCGTCAAACGCGCCATAGAACCGCCCCTGATCCGACCGGATAACGACCTCAACCGCCCGAACCCCGCGCCAATCGCCGGTGACGGACGGCGGCGCAACCAGGTAGCCCGTGCGCCCGTCCCCCGGCGTCACGACATGCAGCGGACCGCCCGGACCCGCAGACAGCGTGCCGCTGCTGATCGCCCAGCCTTCGGTGCCGTTGGCGAAGCCGAACACGGTATCCCCGACAGCCGACGAACCGCTGAACACCGGCGGTTGTGACGGGGCCGGCGTTGGCGCCAGCGCGGCCCCGCTGACCGCCGCCTGCAGCGTCGCCGCGCAGGGCGTCGGGTTATAGGTGCCCACCCAGATGTCATAATGCCCCGCCGTCATGCCCTCCAGCGCGAGATGCGGGTTGATGGACCCGTCGAAATCGTCGTTGAAACTCCAGCGTCCCTGCGGATCGTTGACCAGCAGCACCGCATCACAGGTTCCGTCAACCCGCAGGTCCAGAACAGCGCCGCGCGCGCTGTCCAGAATATCCAGCGTCAGGTTAGGGCGGGCATCGGCATATCCTCGCCCGATTCCCGGCGGGCACCCCCCGATCTGCATCGCGCCGCCTGCGGTCACGCCAAACGACTGCGGGCGCGCAAGATCGGCGGTCCGGTAAGACATGGTTTGCGCTCCCAGCGCGGGGTCGGGGCACCCGGGAACGCTGCCGGTCTGCTGGGGTGGCGCCACGACCCCGCCCGGCGTGCCGCCGAAGGTTTCCAGCGTCAGCGTCGCCTGGCAGGTAGAGGAACCATAGGTTCCGACCCAGATGTCATAGGCCCCTTCGGGCGCGTTGGTCAGGCGCAGGCGCGCGTTCAACCCGTCTCCGCCGTCATCGTCGAAATGCCATTGCCCGCGCGCATCGTTCACCAGCAACACGGTATCGCACGAGGCATTCACCCGGAACTCCAGATCCCGGGCAGCGCCGTTCTGCGTGAAGGTGAGATCGAAATCGGGCCGTGTCGCGACATAGCCGACGCCGGGTTGCGGACAGTTGCGCAGATTGTCGGCCCCGCCCGCGACCACCGAAAGCGTCTGCGGGGTCCAGAGTTGATCAGCCGAATAGTTCAGTTGTTGGCCCGTCAACTGCCAGTCCGGGCAGGCCATTGCTGCGGCGGATACCAGGCTTGTGCCGGCAATGACCAGCGCCGCAACGGCTTGTCGCGCGCCTTTCGTCGGGGCGTGCACCATGGCAGATTCCGTCATGCGTCAACTCCTTTTCCGATAGCATGCGCATTATTCTATGTGTTCGCGTCGGGCGCCGACCTGATCGGGGTCAAGCGGGTGTCCGGGTCGCACAGATTTGAACTCTGTCGCCCCATGCGGCCCAAGCGAAGCCGGCCGAGGGTTCCCCCCGGCCGGGCTGCATCGCGCGGGTGCGCCTATTTTGCCGGGGCACCCCCCGGCGCTATCGCGGATGGCGCGGGCACCTGGGACGGCGCGGGCGCCGGGCTCAGCCGGGTCGCGGACCACTCATAGGAATAGCCCCCGCCATTCTGGTTGAACTGACCCGCAAGCCGGTTGTTGGCCAGAACCCCGCGATACTCCTGCGTGATGCTTTGCAGGGTGCGCGTGAAGCGGACGGCACCGGTAGCCGGATCAAAGCCCACGTTCTGAAGGATTTCGAACTGACCCGGTCCAAACGTCAGGGTTCCGCTAAAGCTGCGCCCGTTCCAGTCCAGCTCCAGCTCGCCGACAAAGCCATTGGCGTTGATCGACCACAGCCCGACCGCCTCAGGGTCTTGCGACGCTTGCGGGTCCGGGACGTAGCCCGTGAACCCCGCCGGGATCTCGACCACGGCGCGCGCGCCAGACGCGAAGCTCAGCGTCATCCGCATTCCGTCCTGACCGACGGCGCCGTATTGCTGCACGTAGTAATCCAGCACGGTTTCGCCCTGCCCCATCGGAATGCTCACCGTGGTATCGGGCCGATTCATCGCCTGCCCGTTCACCATCGCAAGGCCGACCCAATGCGTATTGGGGATCGTGTCCCAGATACTCAGAGAGCCGGTCGTGTTGCGCATCTCGATCTGCGTGAGGGTTTGGCCCGGCGCGGTGATGGCCACGCGGAACAGCCCGTCGATGGCACCGTTCGGCGCCATGCTTTCACCACGCCCCACCAGATCGCGGCCGGAATCCGGGATCACCGCCATCAACCGCGCCGACGGCACGCCGGTTGCCGGTCCCCCGGTGGTCGATCCGCCGATCCGGTCTGCCGTGAACCGATAGCCGTTCTGGTTCACCACATCCAGATGGTTGCCATCCGCCGACAGGGTCGCGTAGTCGGTATACCCGTGGCTCCAGGTCAGCGTATAGGTATTGGACGCATCCGGCCCGGACATCCGGACAATCCGGTTCCCGATATGGTCAAAGCCCGTGCCGTTGGCGTCGATCACCACCGTGCCGTTGATCGCCTGCCAGTGCCAGTTGCCCGCAATCGATGTCGTTGCGACGGGCGGTTCCTGGGTCTGCTGACCGCCAAAGGTTTCGGTGATCAGCGTCGCCTGACAGGTCGAAGCATTGTAAGTGCCAACCCAGATATCATACAGCCCCGGCGTGGCGCGCGGCAGCCGCAAGCGCGAGTTCAGACCGTTGTCGTCGTCGTTGAAATGCCACTGACCAGAGGGATCGCTGACCAGCAAGACCGGATCGCAGGACGCCTCGATGCGGAATTCCAGATCATAAGCCTGCGGGTTCGCGGTCAGATTCAGAGTGAAGTCAGGGCCTTGAATGATATGGCCATGGCCAGGCACCGAGCCGCAGGCGCCAAGGTCGATATTGCCCCCGGCAATCACCGAGGACCGATGCCCCGACCACAGACCCTGGCCATCGAAACTCAGCATCTGACCGTTCATGCCGGGGTCCGGGCACAGCGTCTGCGGAGGCTGTCCCGCGGCGCCAGTCTCGAGCGTCAGCGTCGCCTGGCAACTCGTTGCGCCATACGTGCCGACCCAGATGTCATACACCCCGTCCGGTGCATTCGGGACGCGCAGCAACGAGTTCAACCCGTCGCCGCCGTCATCGTCGAAATGCCACTGGCCACGGGCATCGTTGACCAGCAGCACGCTGTCGCAACTGGCATTCACCCGAAAGACCAGATCGCGTGCCCCGTGGTTGCCGGTAAACGTCAGGTCGAAACTGGGTCGGGTGGACACAAAACCATGGCCCGGCATCGGGCAATCGCTCAATCTGTCCGACCCGCCCGCAATCACCGAATGGGTGGCGGAGCTTCGGAGTTGATCGACCGAATAGGTCAGGGTCTGGCCGGTGAGCTGCCAGTCGGGGCACGCCACCGCCGCAGATCCGGTGACAATCATCGCGACCGCAATCAGGGCGGGCTGCGCCAGACGCGAGAGGTTTGCGCGCGCTCGGGAACGGATCCAACCTGTCATGTCGGGTCTCCTCTGTTGAAGATACATTCCTGTAATTCTATGTGATTTTTTCGCGGATTTCCGTGACCGGGATCAAGGCGAGGTCTCGCCTGGCATGACATGGACCATCCTGCGCTGCGCGGCATGCGAAAAGGGCCGGGAAGACCCCGGCCCTTTCAAGTTGCCTTGCTGGCACGTCAGCGCGTCGCGGACCAGGCATGGCTGAACGGCCCGTTCAGGATACTGAATTGCCCGCTGATCTCATTGGCGCTCACGAAACCCCGGAAGGCCTGTGTTGCGGCGGGCACGGGGCGCGTGAACTGCACCGCGCCGCTGGACGGATCAAAGCGGATATCGGTCAGCGGTTCGGCAGTGCCCGTCGTGTCGAAGGTCAGAGTCCCGGACCAGGCCGAGTCACCCCAGGTCAGCACCAACCGCCCCGTCCAGCCGCCGATAGACACGCGCCAGGTGCCTGCCGCCAGGGGTGCGGCCGGTGGTGGCGGCGCCACCGGGTTGTGGATCTGGTAACTGCCAGTCCATGATCCGTAGTTGCGCGATTCTACCCCGTTCTGCGTGGTTCCCTGATACGAGGCCTGCCCCGGAAGCACCGTGACGGTCACCACGCCGGTCTGCCCGACCCGCAACACCCCCGCATGCACCGCGGCGCGGCTCAGGCTGGAATCGTCGGTATAGATCCCGGTTCCCCACAGCGATCCGGTGGCGGCGCCCGTCACCTCGAACCGCAGCGTTTCGCCAACCCGGCTGCGGAACGCCGTCAGGTTCCCCGGATCGGGCAAGGTGGCGGTGGGTGGTGGCGGTGGCGGCGTCGTGCCGAAGCTCTGTACGATCAGCGACGCCTGACAGGCTTGTGAACCGAACGTCCCAACCCAGATGTCATAGCGCCCCGGCGAGACGTCGCTCAAACGCAGGCGCGAGTTCAATCCGGCATCGTCGTCATTGAAATGCCAGCCCCCCGCCGGGTCATGCACCAGCACGACCGGGTCGCAACGCCCCTCGACGCGGAATTCCAGGGCGTCGTTGCGTGGCACATCGCTCAGGCTCAACGTGAAGCTCGGGCGTTGCGAAATATGGCCGTGCCCCGGCACCGACTGGCAGGCCCCCAGATCGACCGCGCCTCCGGCGGTCATACCGAAGCTCTGCGCAACCCGCAGATCCCGCGCACGAAAGCTCAGCGGCTGGCCGCTCTGGGTAAGCATCGGGCACACGACCGGCGGCGGAGGGGGTGGGGGTGGCGGCGTCACCTGATTGCCAAGACTCTCGACAACCAGTGTCGCCTGGCAGGTCTGCGACCCGAAGGTGCCGACCCAGATGTCGTAATGACCGGGCTGCGCGCGCTCCAGTCGCAGTCGGGAATTCAGCCCGTTGTCATCATCGTTGAAATGCCAGCCGCCGCTGGCATCGTGTATCAGCAGCACCGGGTCGCATGACCCCTCGACGCGGAACTCCAGATCGCGATTCTGCCGGTTGCCGGTCAGGGCCAGCGTGAAATCCGGCCCCGCCGCGACCCAACCATGACCGGGTGCCGCCTGGCACGCGCCCAGATTGACCGGTCCACCCGCCACCACGCCGAACCGTTGCGGAGTCCACAATCCCTGCGCGTCATAGCGCAGCATCCGTCCGTTTCGCCCGGGATCCGGGCAGGCGGCGGTTGGCGGCGGCGGCGGCGGCGGCGGCGGAACCACGGTGCCATCTGGATCGAGGGTTTCCAGAACCAGGGTCGATGCACAGGATGCCGATCCAAACGTGCCGACCCAGATGTCATATTGACCAGGCTGCGCGCCCGGCAACCGCAGCCCGGCATTCAGGCCGCCACGGTCGTCGTTGAAATGCCAGTTGCCAAAGGGATCGTGGATCAGCAAGACAGGGTCGCATGAGCCCTCGGTGCGGATATCCAGATCATGATTGATCCGGTTGTTGGTGAAATCCAGCGTGTAATCCGGGCGCTGTCTGACCCGGCCATGCCCTGGAACCGACTGGCAGTCTGCCAGGTTGATCAGGCCGCCCGCCGTGGTACCGACCCTCTGCGCTGGGCTCAGCGCCCGCGCGTTGAAGCGTAATATCTGACCGTTCTGGCCGGGATCGGGGCAAGCCGCGACTTGCGGCGGCGGCGGGACCGGGGTCGGCGGAACCGGCACGATTCCCGGCGTTTGCGGGATTGGACCCGCGACGGTTTCAAAGGTGATCGTCGCCGCGCAGGCCGTCGACCCATAGGTGCCGACCCAGATGTCATAGGTGCCCGCGCTCGCGTTCGGCAGCCGGATACGAGAATTCAACCCATCGCCGCTGTCATCGTCGAAATGCCACTGTCCCGAGGCGTCATTGACCAGCAGAACCGAGTCACAGGTTGCATCGACGCGGAATTCAAGATCGCGCCCGGCGCTGTTATCCGTAAAGCTCAGGTCGAAATCAGGCCGTGTCGCAACCCAGCCGCGGCCCGGCTGCGGGCAGGCGTTCAGATCGTTGGTGCCCCCAGCCGTCACCGCATGGGTGCGCGGTGTCCAGAGTTCGTCCGAGGAATACGTCAGTTGCTGGCCGGTCAGGGACCAGTCCGGGCAGGCGGCGGCGGCCGTGCCGAACACACCGAAGACCCCCGCGATCAACAGGCCCGAAATCCACTGGCCCGGCAGGCGTGCACTGAATGATGTCTGCATCTGGTTCTCCCCCCTCGCCAGGTCGCCGCGATCGGTGGAGCACGGCTTGCCCTGACGCAAGCTTGCGCTGCAATGCTGCGCCGGGATCGCCCCTGAATCAAGGATTTCGATCAAATGCCTGTTCACATCGCTGTATTCCCGGGGAAACCCGCCGATCGGACCGCGGCGGGCATGGTCGCGATGCGCCGACTTATTGGCTGCGCAGCAAGACCAGCAAGGCCACGACGATCAACACGATCCCGGGCAGCACAGCGCTTCCCGGCCCGCCATGCCCCAGCGCGAATTCCCAGCCGATGACCCAGACCGGCGTGAGATAGGTATAGGCCATCACATGCGACGACGGCAGGCGCTGCGCGGCGAATTGCAGGGCCGAGGCCGCGAAAGCCGTCGCCAGGATCACCAGATATGCCAGGCCGACCCAGACCAGCGGCGGCAATGCGCCCCAGTCTGTCGCCAGGATATCGTGCCAGCCATAGGCCGCGACCACGAAGGCGCCGACCAGCGTCAGCAGCGAGGCCGTCACCAGCGTGCTTTCGCCCCGATTCAGCTTTTTCAGCATCGGCGCATAGAGTGCATGCAGGATACAGCCGATGAAATAGACCCCCTCGCCCACGCCGATCTCGAACCCCAGCAGCGCCTGAAGATCGCCGCGAAAGATCACCCAGACCGCGCCCGATCCGCCGATCGCCAGCGCCAGAGCCGTCACCGGCCCGAGCCGCTGACCCAGCAAGGGCCAGGCGAACGCCGCCGCCATCAGCGGGGTCAGGGTGAACACGGCCCCCGCCGCCACCGGCTGCGCGGTTTTCAGCCCCTCGAACATCAGCACGAAATACCCGCCATACAGAATCGCCAGCACCAGGTACCGCCAGGGCGCAACCAGATCTTCGCGCGCGAAACCGCGTCTTCCGCCGCGTCCCTGACCTGGCAGACCCTGCACCAGCACGGCCAGCAGCGCCGAGGCCAGCAGCAGCCTCAGACTGGTCAGCGCGGACGGCGCGATGTCATTTGCAACCATCGACCCCAGGCTGAACGACCCCGAAACCGCGGCGGAAAACCCCAGCATCGCGGCATGCCCGCGCAGGGCCTCGGTGCGCCCCCGCGTGTCGGCATAGCGCGGTCTCATGAGCGCAAGGTCTCTTTGATCGCCGCGATGGCGGCTTGAACCTTGGGCGTGCGGTGCAGATCGACATGGGTGACCAGCCAAACCGCAAAGGCCCATTCGGGGCGCGGCGGCATGACCTCCAGCAACGTGCCGTCGGGGTCGCGCCCGTAGTGGAAACCCATGCCCAACCCGTCCGAGATCGCGGCATAGCGCACCTCGGCCTCGTTCGACCGCAGCGCGATCCGTGGCTTGGGGTCGAGCCCCGCGAGCCACCGCGCATAGGGCGCGCGGCTGTTCTCGTCGTCTTCGGTAACGAACCTGTGCTGCGACAGATCGGCATCCGTTTCGGGCCGCCCATGCCGGTCCAAGTAGCTCTGACTGGCACAGAGCGTGACCTGTCCGCGCATCAGGTCCTGCACCACGTTGTCGGGTTCTGACGGCCGCTGGCCCGCGCGGATCGCCAGATGCGCCTCGCCGTATTGCAGCCGGGCTATGCGCTGCTCGGTCAGCACCCTCACCGTCAGGTCGGGATACCGCGCGGCCAGAAGACCCAGCGCCGGACGCAGCATCGGCACCAGTCCGGGCAAGGTGGTGATCACCAGATCCCCCGCGATCCCCGACCCCGCGCCCGTCAGGCGCGTGCCCAGCTGCGCGAACTGCTCTTCGGTGACGCGTGCGACCTGGGCCAGCGCCTCGCCCGCTTC
>JAGRMK010000185.1:0-1522 GCA_020441345.1 Paracoccaceae bacterium | reverse complement strand
CCCAGCGCCTCGGCTGCGCCGCTGACGGTTCCGGCCCGTGCAACCTGCCATGCCGTGCGAATTTCATCCCAGGATTCAATAGTCACGGCTGTGCATTTCCTCACAATAGCTGCGCGATTCTAGATATTGCGTTCACTTCTGCAAGTGCCATTTATGGCCCGTAGCACAGCAACACAGGACAACCCCAATGAACACCCTTCTCCGACTGGACGCCTCGATCCGGGGCGACGCCTCGATCTCGCGCCGCCTGACCGACCGCCTCGTTGCCCAGCTTGCAACACCGGACACACGAGTCATGTCCCGTGACCTGTCCCAAGGCCTGACGCCAATCGACGGTGGCTGGCTGAGCGCAATCTTCTCGCCCGCTGAAACCCGCACTGACGACCAGGCCCTGATCGTCGCACAGGCTGACGCCCTGCTCGCCGAGTTGCGCGCCGCCGACACCGTGGTGATCGGCCTGCCGATCTACAATTTCGGCGTGCCCGCGACACTCAAGACCTGGTTCGACATGTTGGCTCGCAAAGGCGAGACCTTCACCTATACCGAGCAGGGCCCCAAGGGGCTGCTGACCGGCAAGAGAGCCTTTGTTGCGCTATCCTCGGACGGCACCGAACTGGGCGGCCCGATCGATTTCGCCTCGGGCTATGTGCGGCACATGCTGGGCTTTTTCGGCATCACGGATGTGACCTTCGTCGCCGCCGACAAGATGCTGTTCGGTGCCGACGCGGCGATGGAACGCGCCGAGACCGCGATCGACCAGATCGCTGCATGACGCGGCCTCCTGAGGCGCGCGCTTGACGGCGCGCCCCGGAACACCGAATATCTCGGGCTTTCCCCAAGGCCCGAGGCAGACCATGCAGCCCCACGCAACCGCGCTCATCGTCATCGACGTGCAAAGCGACTTCTGCCCCGGCGGCGCTCTGGCCGTCGCCGACGGAGAGGCCGTAGTTCCCCGGATCAACGCCCTGATGCGCGATTTCGGCGCCACCATCCTGACGCAAGACTGGCACCCTGACGATCATGCCTCCTTTGCCGACATGCACCCGGGCACGGCGCCGTTTTCGATGATCGACATGCCCTACGGCCCGCAGGTTCTGTGGCCCAGGCATTGCGTCGGGGGCAGCCTGGGGGCGGCATTCCACCCCGACCTGTGCACCGACCGCGCCGACCTCATCCTGCGCAAGGGGTTTCGCCCGCAGATCGACAGCTACTCGGCCTTTTTCGAGAACGACCGGACCACGCCGACCGGGCTCGACGGGTATCTGCGCGCACGCGGCATCACCGACCTGACCTTCGCCGGCCTCGCAACCGATTTCTGCGTCGCCTATTCAGCCGTTGACGCCGCACGGCTGGGGTTCAAGGCCTCGGTCCTGTTAGACGCCTGCCGCGCCATCGACCTCGACAACTCCCTGCAAGACGCCATAGCCAGGATGAAGACAGCGGGAGTTACATTGGCATGAGCCTCTTCCCGGGTCACCGGCGCAAAGGGGGCTTTGCCCCCCTCGCCGCTGCGCGGCTCACC
>JAGRMK010000010.1 GCA_020441345.1 Paracoccaceae bacterium | reverse complement strand
GATGCGGGCCTTGCGGCGCATCCCGGCGGTGTCGAACAGCCGCATCGGCGTGCCGCCCCAGGAAAAGGGCAAGGATATGGAATCGCGGGTAATCCCCGCCTCGGGCCCGGTCAGCAGGCGCTCTTCGCCGATAATCTGGTTGATCAGCGTCGATTTCCCGGCGTTCGGGCGGCCGATGACCGCGACCTGCAACGGGCGTTTTTCGCTGGGCGTCCAGTCGGGGATCCCGGCGCCGTCGGTGGTGTCGTCGGCCTCGGAGTCCTCGTCGATGGCGACATCGGTTTCCGGGGCCTCGGCCTGGGCGCGTTCCTCGAAGGTTTCGGCCAGCGGGCGGATGACGTGATAGAGCTCGTCCATCCCCTCGCCATGCTCGGCCGAAAGGCGGATCGGCTCGCCCAGGCCCAGCGAATAGGCTTCCAGGAACCCGCCTTCACCGGCGTTGCCTTCGGCCTTGTTGGCGGCGAGGATGACGTGCCGCGCGCGGCGGCGCAGGATGTCGGCGAAGATCTCGTCGGCGGGGGTGACGCCAACGCGGGCGTCGATCATGAACAGGCAGACATCGACCATCTCCACCGCGCGTTCCGTGAGCCGGCGCATCCGGCCTTGCAGGCTGTCGTCCGTGACGTTTTCCAGACCGGCGGTATCGACCACGGTAAAGCGCAGGTTGCCAAGCCGGGCCTCGGCCTCGCGCAAGTCACGGGTCACGCCGGGCTGATCGTCCACCAGCGCCAGGCGCTTGCCGACGAGGCGGTTGAACAGGGTGGATTTTCCCACGTTGGGACGGCCCACGAGGGCAAGAGTGAAGCTCATCGCGGCCTCCGGACATGCGCGTTGAAGGGGCCGACATAGGCCCTGCCGCGCGCAATGTAAAGCGCGCCGCTCAGCGGTAGGCGTGCAGCTCGCCGTCGCGGCCCAGCACATAGAGTATGCCACCGGCGACGATCGGCCCCGAGGCCGCCCCTCCGGGGATCGACAATTCGACCACGCGCTCGCCCGAGGCCGGGTCAAAGCCGCGCAGCGCGCCGTCCCCCGAGGCCACCCACAGCCGCCCGCCAGCCAGCACCGGCCCGTGCTGCGGATAGATTGCCAGACGGCGGCGCACGCGTTCCGTTGTGTAAAGCGGCAGATCCTGGGCCCAGATCACAGAGCCGTCGCGCGCATCGACGCGCATCAGCCGGTTCTGGTCCGAGACGAAGAACACCGAACCGCCGACTGGCCAGACCGGGCCATAGGCCCCTTCCTCGATCGACCAGATCGTCGCGCCGGTGGCGCTGTCGATGGCAAACACGCGCCCCGACTGGTTGGCGGCATAAATCCGGTTGCCGTCGAACACCGGGTCGCCAGTGATCGCCGAGATCGTCGCAAGCGCCGATCCCGTCCGGCGGCCGACGGCCACGCTGGTCCATTGGCGGGCGCCGTTAGAGCGGCGCACAGCGGTCAGTTCGCCCGACTGGGTCGGGAAGACGACCAGATCCCCGCCGACAGCCGGGGCAGAGCCCCGCGCGACGGTTGCCAGGGTCGGAGTGCCCGGCAGGGTCCACTGGACCCGGCCGGTTGCGGCGTCGAGGGCCCAGAGGGTCGAATCGATGGCGCTGACATAAACCGTGTCGCCTTGAACTGCCGGGGAACCGGTCAGCGGGCTATCGAAATCGACGCGCCATTGCTCGGCGCCCGTGTTCACATCCAGCGCCGCCACAAAGGCATAGGCCGAGGCCACAAAGAGCCGATTGCCCGATACGGCCAGCGCCCCGCCTGACGCCGAGCCACGCGCGCCGCGCGGCGGCAGCAGATCTGCGGACCACAGCGACTCTCCGGCCGAGGAGGTCGCCTGAACGCGGGTGCGGGCGTCGAGAGTGAAAACCCGCCCGCCGGCGGCCACGGGGTCCGTCGTCAGTCGCGCGCGGCGGCTGTCGCCGGCACCGATCGGAACCGACCAGACGCGCTGCGGGCTGGCGGACAGGCTGGGGTGGCCCGGCCGCGCGCCGGCCGCGCCCTGGCGCTGGCTCCAGCTGGCGTTCGCCGATTGCCCGCCAAGACTGATTGCCTGGGTGCGGTTGGTGACGGTTTCTCCGCCGCCCCAGGGCGCGCGCAGATCAACGCGGTCCCCCTCGAGGATTTCCTCGCGGTTGCAGGCGGCCGAAAGGCCGATCACGGCCACGAGCGCGGCGTTTCGCAGAAATCGCATGGATCGCTCTCCCAACAAGGTTGCCCGAGGGGCCGCCATCAGCCCAGGTCGCTGGGTTGTTCGCCGCCCAGCACGACAATCAACTGTGCCACGCGGCGGCGCAAGGCGGCGGTCACGTCGGGCTCTTGCAACAGCGCCTGCGCGCGTTGCAGTGCGGTGTCGGTGTCGCCGCTTTCCATGGCCAGCAACGCCAATTGTTCCAGCGCCAGCGGGCGAAAGGCCTGGCCGGGGGCGGCGAGGCCGTTCAGCACCTGCTCACGGTCCGCGACCGGGATCTCGGCGCCGCCAATGATCACGCGCTTGAGCGCTGCGATCTGGCGGTAGCTGCTGGGCAGCGCGGTGTTCGATTCCACGGCGGCGAGGGCCTGCATCGCGGCCGGGCGGTCCTCGGCGGCCAGTTCGGTCGCGGCGCGCAGCAGATTCAGGATCCCGGCGCGATCGCCGGTGGCGTCGATCGCGGCCAGGCCGCTGCGCTGGGTTGCCGGGTCGCCCGAATCCAGGGCTGCGATGATGGCGTCGCCAAAAGCCTGCGCCTGGGCGATGTCTCGCGCCTTGCGCCATTCGTTCCAGGCGGCGCCCCCCACCACGACCAGCACCCCGAGAACGGCAATCCAGGCATATTTGCGCATCAACGCAAACAGGCGGTCACGCTTGAGTTCCTCGTTCACCTCGTCGATGAAACTTTCCGGGTTGCTCACAACTCGCCTCCAGCAATGGTTCGTGCATTCGATCACGCCGCGAGGAACGCGGTCATTGATGCCCCTCTTATCCCGAAGCGCCAGCCCTTGCCAAGCCTGCACCCGGCGCACGGGCAGGGGATTGCCGGTTTTCGCGGGGGCGCGACCGGGCAAGGGCCGGTTTCCCCTGCCCGGAACAAGATCGCCGCTTTTCCGGGCATGGCGGGCCCGGTGTGGGAAAAACGCATCCCGGACACTGGATTACGCAACGGCGAGCGTGCCCGGGTTGTTGCAACTGGGTGTTCACAAGAGTAATCCAAACGCGATCGGCTGCGTAAAGAAGACATGGCGCATGACCCGGTGCGATCCCGGTTCGCGGCGTCACAAAGGTTTTGCACGTGTCCGCGCCCCCGATCGGGTGCTGAATTGCCCCGGCGATATCACGGTCAAAGCCGTGCCTTGTGGACGAAACGGAAGGTTTGACGATGCGTGTTGTGCCGCTGATTACGGCGAGTCTGGTCCTTGTTTCCCTGTATCTGCTGGTCATGGAGCGCGACATGCTGCTGGCGTGGGCGGGTGCCGAACCGGCCCAGGCACAGGCTGTCGCAGACGCGGAATCGGCCGCCGATGCGGCAGCAGGCAGCGAACTGTTCGCGGTCGTCGTCGAACGCATTGCCGAGCGCGATCTTGAAAGCGCCATCGTGCTGCGCGGACGCACCGCGGCCTCGCGCTCGGTCGAAGTGCGCGCGGAAACTACCGGCACGGTGATCTCGCAGCCACGTCAACGCGGCAGCCTGGTCGCCGAGGGTGACATCCTGTGCGAGATCGACCCCGGCACGCGGGCCGCCTCCCTGGCCGAGGCCGAGGCGCGGCTCGAGGAAGCGTCGGCGCGTCTGGCCGAGGCAGAGATCAATTTCAACACCACCACCCGGCTGTCGGAAGAAGGCTATAGCGCGCAAAACCGGGTCGCCACCGCCGAGGCGACCTTGCGCGCAGCGCGTTCGGGGGTCGAGGCGGCACAGGCGGGCATCGAGGCTGCGCGCGCCGAGATGGCGCGCCTGACAATCGCTGCCCCGTTTGCCGGTGTTCTCGAGGTCAACTCGGCCGAGCACGGGTCGCTGTTGGCTGCGGGCGGGCTCTGCGCAACCGTGATCCAGCTCGATCCGATGCTGGTCGTGGGGTATGCCGCCGAAACCCAGATCGACCGTCTGACTGCCGGGGCGATGGCCGGGGCGCGGCTGTCGAACGGCGAACAGGTTGTCGGGCAGGTGACGTTTCTGTCGCGTGCCTCGGACCCGGCGACGCGAACCTTTCGTGTCGAGATCACCGTGCCGAACCCGGATCTTGCGATCCGCGATGGCATGAGCGCCGACATGCTGATTGCCGCGACGGCCACGCGCGGGCATCTGGTTCCGGGTTCGGCGCTGACGATCAATGACGAGGGCACGCTGGGCCTGCGTCTGGTCGATGCCACGAACCACACGGTCTTTGCACCCGTTACCGTTCTGCGCGATGCGCCCCAGGGGTTCTGGGTCTCTGGACTGCCGGCTGAGGCCGATGTCATCGTCGTCGGGCAGGAATACGTCACCGACGGCATCGAGGTGCGCGTGACGCACCGTGGCGAGGACTGAGGTCATGCTGGGGATCATCGACTGGGCCGCAGAACGCGCCCGCATGGTGCTGGCGTTCATCGTGCTCACGCTGGCCGCCGGGGCGCTGGCCTATGTCGGCTTGCCCAAGGAAGGCGAGCCGGATATCGAAGTGCCGGCGCTGTTCATTTCGGTGCCCTTTGCCGGGATTTCAGCCTCGGATGCCGAAACCCTGCTGGTCCGCCCGATGGAGCAGGAACTGTCAGGGCTTGACGGGTTGACCGACCTGTCGGCCACCGCCATGCAGGGCTATGCCAGCGTCGTGCTGGAGTTCGAATTCGACTGGGACAAGACGGCCGTCATCGCCGACGTGCGCGATCGCATGAGCCGTGCGGCATCGGATTTCCCTGAAGGCGCAGACAGTTACACGATCAACGAGTTCAACTTTTCACAGTTTCCGATTGTGATCGTCGCCGTTTCGGGCGACGTGCCGGAACGCACGCTGATGCGCGCCGCGCGGGATCTGGAAACCGCGATCGAGAGCATCGAATCGGTGCTGTCGGCGGATGTTGCCGGCACGCGCGACGAGATGGTCGAGGTCATCATCGACCCGCTGCGGCTCGAGGCTTACAACGTCTCGGCGGGGGAATTGCTGGCGGCGGTGACCAACAACAACCAGTTGGTCGCGGCCGGCGAGATCGAGACCGAGAGCGGCCGGTTCTCGCTTTCATTGCCGGGCAGTTTCGAATCGCCGCAGGACATCTATGAACTGCCGATCAAGGTGAACGGCGATTCCGTCGTGACGCTGGGCGACCTGGCGACGATTCACCTGACGTTCCAGGACCGCGAGGGCACGGCGCGCTTCGAAGGCACGCCGACTCTGGCGCTTCAGGTCGTCAAGCGCAAGGGGTTCAACCTGATCGGCACCGTTGCCGAGGTGCGCGCCGCCATCGACGCCACCGTCGCCGCCTGGCCGCAAGAACTGCGCGACGCGATTACCGTCACCCCCGCGCTGGATCGCTCGTACCAGGTCGGTTCGATGATCAGCCAGCTTGAAGGCTCGGTTCTGACCGCTATCGCGCTGGTGATGATCGTGGTGCTGGCCAGCCTCGGCACGCGCTCGGCACTGCTGGTGGGCTTCTCGATCCCCGCCGCGTTTTTGCTCAGCTTTATCCTGCTGGGGATCATGGGGGTGACGATTTCCAACATCGTCATGTTCGGCCTGATTCTGGCCGTCGGTATGCTGGTCGACGGGGCGGTGGTGGTCGCGGAATATGCCGACAACCGGATCTCGCAGGGTGAAGGGCCGATGCGCGCCTACGTCACCGCCGCAAAGCGCATGTTCTGGCCTGTCGTGGCCTCGACCGCGACGACGCTTTGCGCCTTCCTGCCAATGCTGTTCTGGCCCGGTGTGGCGGGCGAGTTCATGGGCATGTTGCCGATCACGCTGATCTTCGTGCTGTCGGCGTCATTGATCGTGGCGTTGATCTTCCTGCCGGTGATGGGGGGCGTGACCGGACGCATCGCGCGCCGGTTCGAACAGATCGCTAGCCTGTTGCGGCGTCTGCCCTGGGTGCTGCGGGTCCCGTTCATGCTGCTGGCGCTGGGGTTGCTGGGCTTGGGTGCAATGGCGCTCTTGAACCCGGGTTTGATCGGAATGACCGGAGCAGATCTTGGGCTTTACCGGGCGGTGCCTGGCGCGCTGATGATGATGTTCGGCGCGATGGGGATGTCGATCACGCTTAACGCGTTGAAATTTCGCGCCAAACCAAAGCCCATCCAATCCGGCGAGCGGCGCACGCTGTTCGGTCACATGACGCGGCTGATCGTTGCCAACCCGGTTATGCCCTTTGTCACCATCGCGGCGATCGTGATTTCGGTATACCAGGTCTTCATTTATTTCGGTGAAAACAACTATGGCGTCGATTTCTTCGTCGCCACGGAACCCGAACAGGGCATCGTGTACGTGCGCGCGCGCGGAAACCTGTCACTGGCGGAAAAAGACGCCCTGCTGCGTCAGGTGGAACAGATCGTGCTGGATGAGCCGGGCGTGTCGGCCAGCTTTGCCTTTGGCGGCTCGGGCGGGCTTACGTCGAACACCGGCGGCGGGCAGGCCCCGCGCGATGCAATCGGCAATATCCAGTTCGAGCTGGTCAACTGGGATGACCGGGGCGACGATCCCAACCTGCGCGGGCAGGTTGTGCTGGATCGGATGGAGGCACAGTTCCGCCAGATCCCGGGTATCATCACTGAATACATGATCATGTCCGGTGGCCCGGCCTCGGCCAAGCCGATCCACCTGCGCTTGACCGGGTCGGATTTCGACGTGATGGAGCAAGCGGTCGAAACGGTGCGCGCCCGGATGCGGGAAATCGGCGGGATCGTCGATATCGAGGATTCGCGCCCGCTGCCGGGTATCGATTGGGAAATCCGCGTCGATACCGCTGCGGCCGGCCGGTTTGGCGCCGATGTGGTGACGGTGGGCGGCATGGTGCAGTTGATCACACGCGGCTTGATGCTGGACACGATGCGTGTCGAGACCTCGGATGAGGAAATCGAAATCCGCGTCCGGCTGCCCGAAGAGGATCGTCTGCTGGCGACGCTGGATACTCTGAGAGTGCAGACCCAGCAGGGTCTGGTGCCGCTGTCGAATTTCGTCACCCGCGAACCCGTTGCCCTGCGCGGCACCATCGACCGCTATGGCGAGCAGCGCTATTACGACGTGAAGGCCGCCGTCGCGCCCGATCTGATGAGCGTGCAGGATGCCGATGGCACCGCGCTGCGGCTTGTTCCGCGGTCCGAAGTCGATCCGCGGGCGCATCCGGCGGGCTCGGACGCGGCACTGGCCGCCACCGCCGCGCGCGATGCGTTGACCGGGCAGGGGCTTCATCTGGTGCCGGTCACGGCATCCGAACGGATCGCGGCCCTGACCGCCTGGCTGGACGCCGAGAACCCGCTGCCCGCGGGCATCGGATATGAATGGACCGGCGAACAGCAGGACCAGGAGGAATCGCAGTCCTTTCTGGCCGGGGCTTTTGCCGCCGCGATGGGCTTGATGTTCATCATCCTGCTAGCGCAGTTCAACAGTTTCTACAACGCCGTGCTGGTTCTGGTGGCGGTGGTCCTGTCCACGGCCGGTGTTCTGATCGGCATGCTGGTCATGGCGCAACCGTTCTCGGTGATCATGACCGGGACCGGGATCGTCGCGCTGGCCGGGATCGTGGTGAACAACAATATCGTTCTGATCGACACCTACCAGGATTTCGTCCGCTATATGCCCCGGCTCGAGGCGATCATTCGCACCTCGGAACAGCGCATTCGCCCGGTCATGCTGACGACGATCACGACGATGGCCGGTCTGGCACCGATGATGCTGGGGATCTCGATCGACTTCCTGAACGGTGGGTATACGATCGACAGCCCGACCTCGATGTGGTGGAAGCCATTGGCGACGGCGGTGGTGTTCGGGTTGGGGATCTCGACCATGCTGACCCTGATCCTGACTCCGGCCTTGCTGGCCGCGCGTATCTGGACCGAGAAGGGCGTCAAGGCGATCATTCCACGCATCCGGGCGCTGCGAGAGGGACGGGCGCGTGACGACCGTGCCTTGCTCAAGCGCACCGCCAAGGTACGGCATGCGGAGATCATCTGGGATCCGGTGGCAGACACCGCAACCCCGCGTGCGCCTGGGGCAGAGGACGCGTCGGACGCCCCGGAAAAATCCGGGCCAAGACCGCTGCATGCCGCCGAGTAGGCTGGGCCCGTCGGGCCGGGCAAGGGGGCGGGCGCTCAGACGCCCGCGGTGCCTGCCCGGTCCAGGCCCATCAGGGCCGCATCGAACGGGTAGCGTGTCAGGTTTTCGAACCCGGTTTCGGTGATCACGACCTGATCCTCCAGCTTGATCGAGAAATCGCCGC
>JAGRMK010000184.1 GCA_020441345.1 Paracoccaceae bacterium | reverse complement strand
CGCACCCTGCACCACGACATCGAGGGCCGTCATGGCGCCGGACGTGTCGTGATGCGCACGGCTGTTGAAGGGACCGGGATCATTGCCGGTGGTCCGATGCGCGCCGTGTTCGAAATGCTGGGTCTGAAAGACGTTGTGGCGAAATCGCTCGGCTCGCAGAACCCCTACAACATGATCCGCGCCACGATCGACGGCCTCAAGAAGGAAGCCAGCCCCCGCCAGGTCGCGCAGCGCCGTGGCAAGAAAGTGGGCGACATCCTGAAGAAGCCCGAAACCGAAGCCGCAGACGCGTAAGGAGACCGGGACATGGCAACCATCACCATCAAGCAGGTCGGCTCGCCGATCCGCCGCCCCGCCAGCCAGCGCGCAACGCTGAAGGGCCTGGGCCTGAACAAGATGCACAAGACTCGCGAACTGGAAGACACCCCTTCCGTGCGCGGCATGGTCGAGTCGATCCCGCACCTGGTGCAGATCATCGAGGAAAAGGCCTGAGCGCCGTAGGGCGGGGTTCACCCCGCCTTCGCGAGAGGTGTTAACGCCCCGGCCGTCATGGTCGGGGCGTTTTTGCCTTTGTGCCGTCGCGTTACGCTGATGGAGCGCGGGACACCGGACAAGGCCGGCTCGCCCCTGTTTGATCATCGAGAGTTGATCAGCCTTCGCTTTTCTTTTCCCTGCCGCTGACCTACCCCGGCGTCTTGCTGCTGAGGTTCTGCCATGCGCCTTGCCTTGACCTTGCTCGTCCTTGGGTTTGCGCCGCTGCCCGCTTTGGCAAACCTGTGCAATTATCGTTTGTCCAACATGATCCCCCGCCAAGACACGCCTGCGGCCGAGGCCGCGCGGGCTGCCGCGGGCTTGCAAGACGATGCCGGGGGCATGGTCTTTGTCATGATCAACCCGCGCACGGGTGAAACACGCGTCGGCGCAACCGACGCCGGACGGCAGGGCAATGCCGACGATGGGTTCGTCGCGCGCACCGCGCGGGTGCTGGGCGCGGCCGTGGCGGTGGTCGCGGGCGATTCGCCGCTGCTCGCCGCCGGGGGTGCGGCCTTGGGTGCGGGGCTTGAGGCCGCGTGTTTCCTGCGCGATGACCGCATTACCGATTACGACGCGGTGCTGGAGGTGCTGCGCGCTGTCGATGCCTCGATGCCGCCGGATTTATTCGCACTGGTCGAACCGGGAGAGAGCCACCGCGACGCCTATGTCCGGCTCAGCCGCAACGATGGCTATGATCTGTCGGAATACAGGGTGCGCGATCTTTATATCGTCAACGGTCAGCTCAGGCATCGCGACTGGGGGGTGAACGATGTCGTCGGCGATATCGCCGTGTTCACCAGGCCTCGCGACGATTGAGAGCGTCGCGCGGGCTTGATTCCGCGCCGGGGCCCGTCTATACGCCCCCAGTCTGCCGCGCGACCTGTATCTGCGCGCCGACTCACATAGAAACGCCGCGTTGCCCCGATCCGTCGCTGGTGGGGTATTCCGGTCAAGGAGAAGCGACATGAAACTGAACGAACTGCACGACAACGAAGGTGCAACCCGCAAGAAAAAGCGCGTGGCACGTGGCCCGGGTTCGGGCAAAGGCAAGACCGCTGGCCGGGGTATCAAGGGTCAGAAGTCTCGCTCGGGCGTGGCTCTGAACGCCTATGAGGGTGGCCAGATGCCGCTCTATCGCCGTCTGCCCAAGCGTGGCTTCAACAAGCCGAACCGCAA